>JBBPYN010000093.1:0-24347 GCA_038199875.1 Rubrobacterales bacterium | reverse complement strand
CCGCCCAAAAAAAAACCCCTTCAAACACCAAACCCGCCGGGCCGGACTCTCCGCGCAGCGCCGGCCCGGCGCGGGCGGCGCGCCCCCCGCCCCTACAGGTTTTGGCGTGCTTCGCGTTCCATCGGGAGCAGGCGCCGGATGCCGTTAGGGATCGCACGTACGACAGCGGTCTCGATCCTGTCGCGGTTCTTCGCGTAGAGGATTCCGAGCGCGATGATCACAAGCCCAACCGCCGAGAGGACGAACGGGAAGAGGAGCGAATCCTCGAAGATCTCCCACGCCAGATGCCCCACGTACCCGAACACCCCCGCGGCACCGAACACTACAAACACCCGCCGCTGCAACAGCACGGAGAGTAGTATGAGGCCAGCGTTGATGAGACCATATAAGAACCAATCTAGCTCGCTTCCGCCCTCGAACAGGGTAAGCCCGCCCCAGAAGGCAAACATCCCGAAGAGGTAGCACCAGAACGCGTAGTCCTCCTCTGTACGCCGGTCCACCAGGTATGCTCCCACCAACACGACCAGCCCGAAGACGAGCGAAACTACCTGGTAGCCCTGGGCCTCGTAGTATTGGCTGCCATAGATAAGCGGCGTGAGGTCCATAGACATGAACCAAAGGGCAAAGGCGACGGGTGCGGTGAGGAACGGGAACCGGAAGAACCGCAAGGCGACGAGGCCGGCGGCCACCGTAGCGACCTCCATTGGGAACCATCCGCCCTTTATGTAATCGTAGAAGTCTCCGTATGCGCCGGGTACTCCCTGCAACCACGCCCCTGTCATCCTCTCGAAGCCGTAAACGGCCAGCGGCGTCATGCACACGGCCGCCGCAACGAGGAGTCCGCCCGGAACTTTCAAGCCCTTGTCCCGCCACAACAGACCGCCGGCAATCACAAAGCCGAGCGCGTAGGAGAGCGAGATCGCAAATATTCCTCCACCACCGAACCTCTCCCAGCCGAGGGTCATGAACCAGGTCATGGCGGAGATGACGACCAGGGCCCCGAAATAGTAGGCAACGTGCGGAAGGTCGAACCGCGGATGATCCGCGTCACGCCCCTCCAAAACCCGCCAAAGATCCTCCGCCTGACCCTCCGAGATCACGCCCTCAGAAACCGCCCGGAAAACGTCCTGCTTCCTCACCCTCATCTCTTCACCCCGCCTCTGGTTCGTTTAGCAAATACTTACACTGTAAGTATAGCGCTTATGCTGTAAGCTATCAAGGGTTCTAGCGAAGGGATGTTTTTATGGCGGTTGTGAAGCGGCAGCCGTTGAGCCGGCGGCGGATTTTAGAGGCGGCGGTACGGTTCGTGGATCGGGAGGGGTTGGAGGCTCTCTCGATGCGGAAGCTTGGGAGTGAGCTTCGGGTCGAGGCGATGTCGCTCTACAATCACGTCCCGAGCAAGGATGCTTTGCTTGACGGGATGGTCGAGGTCTTGCTTGGCGGGCTGGAGGTACCGCCTGAGGACGAGGGCTGGGAGAGACGGATCAGGGAGTCTTACCGGGCTTTTCGGCGGCTCGCCCACGAGCACCCGAACGTCTTCCCGCTGCTCGTCGCCCGCCCGCCTGACACGATGGACGGGGTCTGGCTCGTCGAGGAATTTCTCGAGACGCTCAGGGGGGCTGGCTTCGACCCAGAGACGGCCCTGTACGCCTTCCGGGCGCTCTCCAGCTACGCTTCGGGCTACGCGATGGCCGAGATCCGGGGCTTCGCCATGGAGCCCGCTGGTACACGTCTCGGCGCCCTAGCGCTGCCGCCGAACGACTTCCCGCGTATCCATGAATTAGATGCTCGTTTGCAGAAAGTAGATCACGACGCAGAGTTCGAGTTCGGCCTCGACCTTATCATCTCTGGCCTCAAGGAGAAGCTCTGAAGGAGCCTGCCGGAAACTTTTTCCCTATGCTCCGAGGGAAGATCGTTCTCACGCTGCTCTCCTGTACGCCGGGCTTTCCGGTCACGGGGACGTACCGGGGGACACGCCGGTGAGGCGCTTCGCCGACCAGCGCCCCTTCTACTTCTCCGTCCTGATCACGCTGCTCCTTTTCGGGGTCACGTTCGCGAGCAGGGCTATTTTCCCGAGGGCGCCTGTTGGCAACATCGCGAAGCTGCCGCAGAAGGCCTTCGAGCCGCCAACCGGATTTGGCCTGATCCTCTCCAACATAAAGAGCCCTGATACCTTGTTCTGGGCGCTGGCGATCCTGCTCGGTCTCGCCCTGCTCGCGTGGACCGGCTGGTGGCACGACGCTGGCTTCACCAGGCCCTCGCGGTGGCGGAACATGCGGCTGCTCATCTTCCCGCTGCTCATCTGCGTGCTGACCCTCTCCGGCGGTGTCTTCATCGCCGGGCCCGCGCCCCTGGCGTCGAGGTTTGTCGCAGTGCTCGTCGCCACCTTTGGCGAGGAGATAATCTTCCGTGGCCTGCTGTGGCGGGCGCTGGCGCCGAAGGGTCCGGTGCGGGCCGTGATCCTGACCTCTTCGCTCGCTGGCCTGCTCGTCCTCGGCAGGACGGCGACTGACGGCCCCTGGCCTGAAGCCGTCCGCCTCACCGCCCTGACCTTCTGCGGAGGCTTCACCTACGGCGCGCTCCGCTGGCGCACCACCTCCATCTGGCCCGTCATCCTGATCCACACTACCTTCGCCTTCGCCGTAGGCGTCGCGACGCTCGGCACCTTCACGTTCCGCCTCGTGATACTCCTGAGCACCGTCGGCTTCGTCGCCTACGGCACGTATCTGCTCCGCAACCCCCGCGTCAGGGCAGACGGCGGACTCACAAAACCCACTCCATCGCGGGTGAGATGAGATTGCTCGGAGCGGCTTGCTTCGCAAACCGCGGCATCAGGCTCCAGGTTTCAGGACTTGTCTGTGGACCGAGTACCTGGTGCTTCCACTGGCCATGCTCTCTGCAGGCGCGCCGATTTCCACACGTCATACGGAGACGGTTTGAAGAAGTCCGTTTTCGGGTCGCGGCACGCATGGGTCGCCCCATCCGTCATTCCCGCGAAGCTTGTCCCCGCGAAAGCGGGGAGCGGGAATCCACGTGGGCGGCAGGGGCTCGTTGGCGATGGCGGCTTCCCTCCTGCCACCGGCATTCACCCGGACTCGGTATTACATACTCCGTCATGGCCTCCGGCGTCTTGAAACAGCTTGCGACCCACCAACCATCTTCGCCACGCTCGAATATCGCCGTGAGCTTCATTCCGCATGCCAGGGTAGGTCGGGATGCTCCTTCTTGAAGGCTGTGAGTTCCTCCCTGAGTTGGCGTATCGACTCAATGAAAAAGCGTTTCACCGCCGCGATGTAGTCTACTTCGTAGAGCAAGCTAGCGAGGCTTCGTCCACGCCAAACTCTAAGGAATCCGGTGGGGTCGTCCAAGCCAGAACTTTGCCATTCGTCTCGAAGCGCAATCTGTCTCATGACAGTCACAGACCTTCCTCTGTCGGCCACTGTCGGTGACGCCTCTAAATACAACCTAGCCTCTGGATCTCCGTCTGGAGTATCCAACTCACAGGCTGTGTAGCAATAGAGGTGCCACCCATGAAAAGGTGCCAACACCATCAGGACGAAGCGGGAAAGGTCCTGCTGGTGGGGAATGCCCCGATCGGTGGTCAACAAGACATCGAACTCTTGTTCGGCGAGTGTCAGCAAATCTCCGTTCTTCTTGGAATCCTAGCCACGCTCCCGGACGGTTACGGCCTCGACTCCTTCCGGGAGCAGACGCTTGAGCTTGCGGGGCAACATCTCATCCAGGAGTACCCGCACCCACGCTCTCCTCGGATGCCCGCAAGCTCATTCTCAGGTAGCCTTCGGCCTGATCCCGGCTGACCCCGGGGAAATTATCGAGGAACTCCTCCAGGGTATCCCCCGCAGCCAGATAATCCACCAGGTTCTTCACCGGCACCCGCGTCCCGGCGAAGGCTAGATCCCCGTTCAATACGTCGGGGTCCCGCGAGACTATTCCGTGTCCCCAATCCATCAGCACCACGACTCCTTCCGTTGGCCGCCGAGCTTTACGAAACGACCTCTTGTAGTTGTCTCTCGAGATCTTTGATCTCATCCCTTAGCCTGGCGGCGTACTCGAACTTGAGGTCTTCTGCGGCCTCCATCATCTCGGCTTCGAGGTCGGCGATGAGGGTGCGTAGCTCGTCGGGGTCGCGCGGGGCCTCGCGGTTGCTCTTCTTGCCCGCTTTGTACAGGCCCTTGGCCTCGGCGGCGATGAGGATATCTGAGACGCCCTTGGTGATGGTGCGGGGCTCGATGCCGTGTTGCTCGTTGTACGCAGACTGGATCTCACGCCGCCGGTTCGTCTCACCTAACGCGACGCGCATCGAGTCGGTCTCCTTGTCGGCGTACATGATGACCCGTCCGTTGACGTTGCGGGCCGCCCTTCCGATGGTCTGGATCAGGGCCCGCTCCCCACGCAGGAAGCCCTCCTTGTCCGCATCGAGGATGGCGACGAGCGTGACCTCGGGGAGATCGAGACCCTCCCGAAGCAAATTAATACCGACGAGCACGTCGAATTCACCGGTACGCAGGCCGCGGATGATCTGGATGCGGTCAAGCGTCTCAATGTTGGAGTGCATGTAGCGTGCCTTGACGTTGTGCTCGAGTAGATAGTCCGTCAGATCCTCGGACATCTTTATGGTTAGCGTCGTGATGAGGACCCGCTCGCCGTGTTCGACCCGCTTGGCGACCTCGTTGAGCAGGTCGTCGATCTGGTTCTTCGTCGGACGCACCTCGACCTCGGGGTCGACCAGGCCCGTCGGGCGGATGATCTGCTCCACGATCTGCCCCGAGTTCTCCAGCTCGTAAGGCCCCGGCGTCGCCGAGACGAAGACCATCTGGTTGGTCTTGAGCAGGAACTCGTCCCACATGAGAGGCCTGTTGTCGAGAGCACTCGGCAGCCTGAAGCCGAACTCGACGAGGGTAGTTTTCCTGCTCCTGTCACCGTTATACATGCCCCTGACCTGCGGCAGCGTTATGTGCGACTCGTCGATGAACGTCAGGTAGTCATCGGGGAAGTAGTCCAGAAGCGTGTAAGGCGTCGAGCCGGGCGGACGGCCATCGAGGTGGCGCGAGTAGTTCTCGATGCCCGAGGTGTAGCCGAGTTCGCGCATCATCTCCAGGTCGTACTGTGTGCGTTGCTTGAGCCTGTACGCCTCGAGGACCTTGCCCTCGCCTTCGAGCTCTCCGACCCACTCCTCCGCCTCAGCCTCGATGTTCTTTATGGCGACCGCGAGCCTGTCTTCGCCCGTCACGAAGTGGGTCGCGGGGTAGACGGTCACGGTATCGTGCTCTCGCAGGACCTCACCCGTCAGGGGGTCGGTCTCCGTCATGCTCTCGACCTCGTCCCCGAAGAAGGAGATGCGGTAGATCGTATCCTGGTAGGCGGGATGTACCTCGAGCACGTCACCACGCAACCTGAAGTTGCCACGGTTGAGTTGGAAGTCGTTTCTGGTGTACTGGATCTTGACGAGGTCCCTCAAAACGTCGTCCAGGTCGTAGAAGCCGCCTTGCTCCAGCAGGACCATCTTGGAGCGGTACTCCTCCGGGCTACCGAGGCCGTAGATCGCCGAGACACTCGCAACGACTATGACGTCCCCTCGGGTAAACAGCGAGCTGGTCGCGGAGTGGCGCAGCCTGTCTATATCCTCGTTGATCTGGGCATCCTTCTCGATGAACGTGTCCGTGCGCGGGACGTAAGCCTCTGGCTGGTAGTAGTCGTAGTAGCTGACGAAGTACTCGACGGCGTTGTTGGGGAAGAACTCGGCGAACTCGCTTGCGAGCTGAGCGGCGAGCGTCTTGTTGTGCGCGATGACGAGCGCGGGCCGGCCAGCCTGCTCGATCACCCGCGCCATCGTATGCGTCTTCCCCGACCCTGTAACGCCGAGCAAGGTCTGGGCCTTCAGGCCAGCGTCGAGCCCCGAGGCGAGTTGTTCTATGGCCCGCGGCTGGTCGCCCGTCGGCTGGTATTCGCTGTTTACTTGAAACCTGTTCCGAGTCTCGATGAGAAGTCCTCCCTATGCACAGCCGAGGCGTCTGAGAGGGCCGGCTCTACCGGCCCGCGTCCACCATAAGATTATACGGCAGGAACGAGGTTTATCTCCCTGTTTTTGGTAGTAACTGGGTCATTCTACTGGCCGCTCCCGCCTTTCTTCTCGGCCTGTTTCTTAACGTTCTGGGCCTCCTCTTCGACCTGCTCTCGAACCTTGCCGGCCTCTCTCCAGCTTCGTCTGGCCCTTCTCCAGCTCCTTGTTGATCCGCTTCTTGCCCTCCTGGACTTGTTTGTACACCTCCTGCTTGACCCGATCCTCGACCGCCTGCCCTCAAGCAGCAGCGCCGACCATCGGGACGAGAGCGACCACCAACAGCATTGCTAGTTTTCTTCTCATGCCTCTCCTCCTAGAAACCCACCGTTAAGACTTCACTCACCGCTTTCGCGCAGGTCCCTCCCGTAAAGTTCTTCATAGGTCTGCCTGGTCTCAAGCGCGCGGTCCACGTACTCGCGCGTCTCTTTGTAGGGGATGTCCTTCTCGATATCGAAACCCTCGTCGGAGGTCCAGGCGTCCACGCTCCCTTCTCCCGAGTTGTAGGCCGCGAGCATTAGCCTCTCGTCGCCCTCGTACCGATCATTGAGGTAACCGAGGAACCAGGTTCCCAACTTTATGTTGACTTTCGGGTCGCGGTAATCGCCCTTGATGCCGCTCTTGCGCTGGATGTAGTGGGCTGACTGCGGAAGCAGTTGCATGAGCCCGTAAGCCTGTTGGTGGGACTCGACATCGGGCCTGAAGCGGCTCTCGGTGTAGATCACAGCAGCGACGAAAGTCGGCTCCAGGCCGTTCTCCTCACTTGCCCCTCTGATGGCAGCTTCGTACCGCAGCGGGTACATCGTCCGCATCACGGCATCGGGCACCCTGAGGGCGAAGGGCAGGATGGCAAGGACCGCGACCAGTACCATCAGAAGGAGAATACCGCGGCGCCTGCGGGTCCGCGATCTGCCGTACCTGCGTCTCTTATCGTAGGTCGCCGTCGGCTCCCCTCTCTCGCAGGACCTTGCGACCGATACCTTCCGCCTGCTCCCTTAGTCTATCCAGGTCGCCGTCGTTTTGTACCACGAGGTCGGCCCGCCCGGCCTTCTCCTCACCCGTGAACTGCCGCGATTCTATTGCCCGCAAGGCAGCCTCATCGACGCCCCGCTCCTCGGCCCATAAGCGACGTCTGTCTTCCGGCACTGTTACGGCGACAGTGTAGTCGAAGTCGTCAGCACGGCCCGTCTCGAAGAGGAGCGGTATCTCAGCGACGAATAGCGCGGCCTCGGAAGCCGCGATACGCCTGTCGGTCTCGTCGCGCACAAGGGGATGAAGTATCTCTTCGAGGTCCCGCAGGGCTTCTGCGTCACCAAATACCGCGCGGCCGAGAGCTTTGCGGTCTATGCCTTCCGCACCTCTGACCCCTTCCCCGAAGCGTTTGACGATTCGGGAGATGGCCTTACGGTCGTTCTTCAGGAGATGGTGCACGATCTCATCGGCCGAGGCCGTCTCCGTATCCGGTAGCTCCCCCAACGATCGGACCAGCGTGCTCTTGCCTGACGCGAAAGGGCCGGTGACGGCGATGGTCACCGGCCCTCCCATGGAGGTTCTGTGTGGAGAGTCCTCTGCTATTTTTCCTCGAGGTCGAGGTCGGCGAGCGCATCGAAGGCGCCGGTGCGGAGGCCGCTTCCCTCGCTGCTCCTGCGCTCGGAGGTGCCGCGTTGCTCGGGCTCGCCCCTGGGGCGCTGCTCCTCGCGGCGGGGACGCTCTTCGCGGTCCTCGCGCTTGGGGCGCAGGGAGAGCGAGAGCCTGCGGCGGCGGGCGTCGACGTCGATGATGCGGGCGTCGACCTCGTCGCCGGAACGTACGATCTCATCAGGGGTCTCGACGTGGTGGTCGGCGAGCTCTGAAATGTGGATCAAACCCTCTACACCCTCGGCGACCTCGACGAATGCCCCGAAGGAGACGAGCTTGGTTACGCGACCCTGGATCTGCTCCCCGACGTTGACCCGCTCGACTATCTCCTGCCAAGGGTCTTTCCTGGTCTGCTTGAGGCCGAGCGAGATGCGCTCGCGGTCACGGTCTACCTCGAGGACCTTGACCTCTACCTCCTCGCCGACCTCGACGACCTCGCTAGGATGGTCGACGTGCTGCCAACTGAGCTCGGAGATGTGGATCGGACCGTCTATCCCTTCGAGGTCGACGAAGGCCCCGAAGTCTACGAGGTTTGAGACGGTGCCCTTGACGATCATACCCTCTTCCAGGGAGGTCAGGATGCGTTCGCGCTCCTCCTTGCGCTCCTCCTCGAGGACGGCGCGCCTACTGAGAACGACGTTGTTGCGGCTCCTGTTCAGCTCGATGACCTTGCACTCGAGCTTCTGGCCGAGGAAGGAGTCGAGGTTTCTTACGCGCCTGATGTCGACGAGGCTCGCCGGCAGGAAGCCGCGCAGCCCGATGTCAAGGATCAAACCGCCCTTGACGACCTCGATGACAGGACCCTCGACGGTGCGCTGGTCGTTGTAGGACTCCTCGATGCGGTTCCAGGCCCGCTCGAAGGCGGCCCGCTTGGCGGAGAGGATGAGACGCCCGTCGGCGTCCTCCTTCTGCATCACGAGCGCTTCTAAGTGCTGGCCGAGCTCGACCACGTCGTGCGGGTCGGCGCCTTTGCGGATGGTCAACTCGTTGGAGGGGATGAGCCCCTCTGACTTGTAGCCGATGTCGACGAGTACCTCGTCGCGGTCGATGCGGACGACGTCGCCCTCGACGATATCCCCGTCCTTGAAATCTATGAGGACGCTCTCGTCTACGGGGATGACCTCCCCGTTCTCTTCCCGAAAGAAGTCCTTCATGGTCAACTCTCGGGACGTATCTTGTGTGGTGTCAGTCATGAAACAGTTGCTTTCCTTTACTTTGTTTGACGGGTGCAGATTATACAGCAATTCCGCCCGTGGAAACCGGGCCCTGATTCACCTTACAGAGGTTTCACCTGCCCCCATCTTACGCCGGCCTTGGCCTCGACCTCTAGCGGCGGTTCGAGGTCGTAGGCGGCGACCATCCTGTCTAAGGCGAGGTCGGCGACCTCATCGACGTTTTCTTCCTCGACGTCGAAGACCAGTTCGTCGTGGACCTGCATGATCATATCAGCCCCGAGAGGACCTAACCTGGGCGCGAGATCCACCATCGCGACCTTGATAATATCGGCCGCCGTCCCCTGCACGCGGGCGTTGAAGGCGATCCTCTCCCCCAGCTTCCTGACGTTCTTGTTGGAGTTCCTGAGCTCGGGGACGTAGCGCCGCCTTCCGAAGAGCGTCGTCGAGTACCCAAGCTCCTCGGCCTCCTCGAGGGTCTCCTGCATGAACTCGGTGACCCGCGGGTAGCGCTCGAAGTAGCGCTTGATGTAGCGCTCGGCCTCTGCCGGGTGCACGTTCCCAAGCCTCGTGGCCAGCCCGAAACCGGAGATGCCGTAGAGGATGCCGAAGTTGACCATCTTCGCCCTGCGCCTTAGTTCTGGCGTCACGCTCTCCATGCGCACGTCGAAGACCTCAGAGGCGGTGCGCGCGTGTATGTCCTCGCCGCTCGTGAACGACTCGACGAGAGCGGGCTCTCCTGTCATGTGCGCGAGTATCCTGAGCTCTATCTGGGAGTAGTCGGCCACGACAAGCCTCCGGCCTGGCGAGGCCGTAAACGCATCCCTGATGCGGGCGCCGAGCTGCGTACGGATGGGGATGTTCTGCAGGTTGGGCGCTTCGCTGGAGAGCCGCCCCGTGGCCGCCCGCGTCTGGTTCAGGGTGCTGTGTATGCGGCCCTCATAGGAGATAAGCTTGAGCAAGCCTTCTATGTAGGTCCCCCTGAGCTTGGTTAGCTCGCGGTACTCGATTATGCGGTCGGCCACGGGATACTGAATGGCTAGCTGTTGCAAGACCTTCGCGTCCGTCGAGTACCCTGTCTTGGTCTTCCTGACAGGGGGTATGCCCATCTCCTCGAAGAGGATCTCGCCTAGCTGCTTTGGCGACCCTATATTGAAAGGGTGTCCGACGTCCTCGTAGATGTGTTGCTCGACGTCGGCGATGCGGCCGTCGAGGTCCCCGCCGACCTCCTCAAGGGTGTCAACATCGACGGGCATCCCGATCTCCTCCATCTCCCCGAGCACGCCGGCGAGCGGGAGCTCCACGTCGTAATAGAGCCTGGCAAGCCCCATCTCCTCTAGTTCGTTCTGGAGCCTCGGCGAGAGCGCGTAGACCAACGCTGCCCTCCGCGCCGCCTCCAAAACGGCCCTATCCTCGTGCCCGACATCGACCTCGGCCATCCCCCTCTCCGCGGCGAGCGTCTCCAACTCGTAACTCCCGAGTCCAGGCTTTACCAGGTACGCCGCGAGGTAGGTATCGAAGTCCGCATCACGCACCCCTAGCCCTTTGGAATCATGCACCTTCACGGGGACATCGGGCACGCCTTCCGTGACGCGCACTTCGTCACCCGAGACGGCGACGCACCAGCGTCCGCTCTCATCCTGGAGCGGGGCCGCCGCTACGGGCTCGAAAGAGAGCTCGATGGGCTCGTCGGAGACGCTTACCTCGAGGCGTTCGAGGGGCGGACGCTGCTCTCCCCCTGCGACGGGCAGCTCGGTGAGCCGCGACTCCAGGGTGCGAAACTCGTACCGCCTGGTGATGTCCCTGATGTCTGGAGAGACACCCTCGAAATGAAGCGCCTCTGGGTCGAACTTCACTGGCACGTCGAAGCGCATCCTCGCGAGCTCAAGGGACATAAAAGCGCTATCCTTGCCTTCCTCGAGCTTGCTGCGTGTCCCTTTTGCCGAGATGTTCTCCAGGTTCTCGTAGACGCCATCAAGGGTGCCGAACTGTTTCAGCAGGTTCGCCGCGCCCTTGGGGCCTATGCCCCGCACGCCCGGGATGTTGTCCGAGGAGTCGCCCGTCAGGGCTTTATAGTCGGGGATTTGCTCCGGCGTCACCCCGTACTCATCGACGACCTCGTCCCTGCCATAGGTCTTGGTCTCCGAGACGCCACGGGTGGTACGCAGCACCTTGACCCTTCCGTCTACGAGCTGCATCGCGTCCTGGTCGCCGGTAACGATAAAGAGCTCGACGCCTTCGGGGACCTGGCGTGACATCGTCGCCAGAGCATCGTCGGCCTCGAAACCCTCGGCCCTGATCGCGGGGATGTTCATGGCGTCAAGGATCTCATCGAGGTGGTCGAGCTGTGACCTGAGCTCCTCCGGCATGGCCGAGCGTTGGGCCTTGTATTCGGGGAAGATCTCCAACCTGAATTTGGGCATCCCCCCGTCCCACACGACCCCGAGGCCAACCTCTTCCTCCGAGTCGAGCAGCTTGAGCAACATGCTCGTGAAACCGTAGAGAGCATTGGTCGGCAGGCCGCTAGAGGTGCTTATGCTCTGCGGCAGCGCGTAGAACGCCCTGTACAGGAGTGAGTAGCCGTCGATAAGATAAACTCGCACTACTTCGATTATACCGGAGAGAAAGGACGTTTCCCGCCTCGATCTTCGTTCTCCTACTCCTTGCTAGATGCGCTCGAAGACGAGCTCCTCGCCAGCTTTCTTCAGCCAGTAACGGTCGAGCACGTAGGAGAGGTACATCCGCGCTGTGATCTCCGCTGCGGACTCGTGCGAAGCGGCTGCTGCGGCCTTCCTGGCCTGCTCGCGCGTCTCCCAGAGGCAGAACGACAGGCACTCGCCCCTTTCGTTGGCGTGGCCTTTGAAGTACTGGAGGAGGCCGCCAGATCCAAGCGCCTCCGCGTAGGCGCGGTCGTCGTACTCGCGCAGGAGGGCGAGGTCAGCGTCAGGCCGCCGCACGGAACGGAAGACAATCAGGTAAAGCTGGTCAAAAGAGCAACCGGAGAGGCCTGACCAATCAAAGCCGTCCTGGATTGATAGTGTCGCGTAGTCTGAATGTCTGGGGGAGATTCGTAGGCAGGACTCGTAAAGGTCCGCTGTTAGGTCGAGGGCCATGGATCACCTTTCTGGATCGTCTCTAGATGTCACCTCCTTGGTGTGTGCATGGACCCCGGAACCGGCCCTTCTTGCCGATAACGGTCCCGCGCAGGTCTGAAGGCTCCCTCGGCGACGTATGACCGAACCCGTAGCCGCTCCACGCGAGCCGCTTGAGCCTGTACGAAGGCGCGTAGAAAGAGTGACCCATCTCTAGCTTCTCGCCCTCATACGGTTTCCGAACATGGCTACAGTGTAACTCAATTCACGCCCAAGTTCACTGATACTGTAGGGAATTCCCCTTATATCTCGCCCAGGTATGCTTCGCGGACCTTCGGGTCTTCGCGAAGTTTGCTAGCAGGGGCTTCGTTGACGATGGCACCCGTTTCGAGGACGTAGCCGCGGGTGGCTATCTCGAGGGCGACGTTGGCGTTCTGTTCGACGAGCAGGATCGTGGTTCCCTGCTTGTTGATGTCCCTGATGATGTCGAAGATACGTTCGACCAGCACGGGTGCGAGGCCCATCGACGGCTCGTCGAGGAGGAGTAGTTTGGGGCGGCTCATCAGGGCACGGCCGATGGCGAGCATCTGTTGCTCTCCGCCGCTCATCGTGCCTGATTCCTGTTTGACGCGCTCCTCAAGGCGCGGGAACAGGTCGAAGACCCGGTCCATGTCCTCGCTGATGCCGGAGCGGTCGTTGCGGTGGTAGGCGCCCATCTCGAGGTTCTCCATGACCGTCATACGGTAGAAGATCCTGCGTCCCTCCGGGCTCTGGGCAATGCCCTTGGCGATCATATCGTGGGCAGGTGTGCCCTGGATCTCCTTGCCATCGAAGACTATCTTGCCCTTCCGCGGGGGCAGGATGCCGTTGATGGAGCGCAGCGTCGTGGTCTTGCCTGCCCCGTTGGAGCCTATAAGCGTGACGACCTCCCCCTCCTCGACCGTTAGCGAGATGCCATGCAGGGCATGGATGTGCCCATAGTAGCTGTGCATGTCCTCGATCTCGAGCAGGGCCATAACTATCCCGTCTTCGCCGTGCCGAGGTAGGCTTCGATCACCCTTGGGTCCTCGCGGACCTCTTGTGGGGAGCCCTCCGAGATCTTCTCCCCGTGGTCGAGCACCGTTACCCTGTCCGAGATGCTCATTACGACCCGCATCTCGTGCTCGATGAGGAGGATAGAGATGCCACGTTCCTCCCTGAGGCGCTGGATCAAATCCGTCAGCCGCGCCGTCTCCTGCGGGTTCATGCCCGCTGTGGTCTCGTCGAGCAGGAGGAGCTTTGGCTCCGAGGCGAGCGCGCGCGCAATCTCAAGGCGCCGTTGGTCACCGTAGGAGAGGTTCTTGGCGAAGGTCTCGCGTTCGCTGATGCCGACGAAGTCGAGCAGCTCCGCGGCCTTCTCCCGGGCCTCCCGCTCCTCGCGGCGGTTCCCTGGCGTGCCGAAGATCGAACCCAGGATGCGGCCCTTGAGGCGCGTGTGCATCCCGGCGAGCACGTTCTCGCCTGCGCTCATGGTGTCGAAGAGCCGGATGTGCTGGAAGGTGCGCCCGATGCCCATCTGCGCCCGCCGGTGCGCCTTGAAACTCGTCACGTCGCGCCCCCCGAAGACGAAGTTTCCGGATGTGGGCTCGAAGAGTCCGCTCACCATGTTGAAGAACGTCGTCTTGCCCGCGCCGTTGGGTCCTATAAGGCTTACGATTGCGTGCTCGGGGATGTCGAAGTCCACGGAGCTGACCGCGACGAGGCCGCCGAAGACCTTGGTGATACCGCGCGCCTCGAGGATGTTCGCGTCTTCCCCTTCACTCACGGACGGTCCCCCCTAAGGCGTCGCCTACGTCGGCGCCCTCGCCGCTATGCAGTTCCTCCGCGCGCTGGCGGTTGGGGATAAGGCCCTCGGGCCGCAGCAGCATCATCAGCACCAGGATCACGCCGAAAAGGAAGAAGTTGTACTTCGGGATGTCCGCCTGGCTCAGGAGCGGGCTTCCCAGGGCGCCGCCGATCGCGTGTACCCATTCGTTTATCTGCGGCAGGAGGTAGAAGTTCAGGCCCTGCAGGATGATGGCGCCGAGGATCACACCGTAGATGTTCCCCATGCCACCGAGGATGACCATACAGAGGACGATGATCGAGATGTTGAACGAGAACGCGTCGGGGAAGATGTTCTTTATGAACGCGCCGTAGAAGGCGCCGGCCAGGCCGCCGAAGACGGCCCCCAGAGCGTAGGCCCAGAGCTTCGTAGTCACAGGGTTGATACCCATGGCCGCGGCGGCCGTCTCGTCCTCGCGCACCGAGATCCAGGCCCGCCCCAGCCTCGAGTCCCTGAGGCGCACGTTGACGTAGACCGTGATCAGTACAAGGACCAAAATCGTGTAGTACCAGGGTTCGAGGTAGAGCGTGCTGAAGCGTTGCCAGGCATCGAAGGTATCTGGCAGGATCTGGATACCCGGCGAATCTATGGCCTTGATGCCTATCGTGCCGTTGGTTAGGTTGAAGCCGCCGAGGTCGTCCCCGTTCTGGAAGAAGCGTGGGATGATCTCCCCGAACCCGAGCGTGACTATGGCCAGGTAATCGCCTCGCAGCCTCAAAGTGGGCGCGCCGATGATCACGCCGCACAGGCCCGCGAAGGCCGCGGCCACGAACAGCAGTATCCAGAATGAGATGTGTATCCCTGGCACCTCCCCGCCGGTAAGGCTCGTCGCGGTTGAGCCGAACGAGAAGCTCACCTGCTGGAACTGGCTCGAGGCGAACCAGCCTACAGCGTAGGCGCCGAGGGCGTAGAAAGCGACGCAGCCGAGGTCGAGCAACCCGGCGAACCCGACCACGATGTTCAGCCCCAGCGCCAGCAGGATATAGATGGCGACGATGATTACGGGGAAGATCAGGTCAAGCTCGAAAGCGTTGTCTACCACTGGGAAGGCGAACGCGACCACGATGAGCAGCGCGGGCAGCCCGTACTTCCTCAGCATGGTCACGGCGCTACTGACCGCCTCCTTGCATCGCAGAGCGGTCTCCGAGGAGGCCAGTCGGCCTGAACACCAGGACCAGTATGAGCACGGCGAAGATCACGATCGCCGTCCACCTGACGCCAATATATTGGTCGGCCATTGACCCGATGATCCCGATGAGGAACCCTCCAACGACGGCCCCGCTGAGGTTGCCGATGCCGCCGAGAACGGCCGCCGTGAACGCGTAGAGGCCCTGGGTGAAGCCAACGTTGAAGACGGTGATGCCGTTGAAGAGCCCGTACATCACGCCAGAAGCTCCGGCGAGGATGCCGCCGAGGAGGAAGGTTATAGAGATCGTGCGGTTCACGTTGATCCCGACCATCGACGCCGCCTCCTTGTCTTGCGCCACGGCCCGCATCGCCTTCCCCTGCCTGGTGCTGCTTATAAAGTAGGAGAGGGCGACGAGCAGCGGGACCGTCACCCCGACCACGAAGAGGTCCTTCCAGCGGAAGACGACGGCATCGGTCGGCAGGATGTTGGCGCTGGAGATGAGCTCGGGGAACGGGACCTGGGCAGGACCCTTCCACACGAGCCCGACGTTCTGGAGGATAAACGACATGCCGATAGCCGTGACCAAAACCGCGAGCCGCGGCGAGTTTCGCAAGGGTTTGTACGCCACCCGCTCGATGCCAACTCCCAGTAGCCCGCAGGCGATCATCGCGACGGCCATCGCTATCAGAACCCCGGCCAACTTGATCAGGGTCCCCGAGTCGTCGGTTATAGCGCCGAAAAAGCTCAAGCCCGCGAAGGTACCCGAGAGCACGGTTAGCCCCACGAAGGAGCCGATCATAAAGTTGTCGCCGTGGGCGAAGTTGATCAACTCGATGATCCCGTAGACCAGCGTGTAACCGAGCGCGACGAGGGCGATGATGGCCCCGTTGGTGATGCCGATGACGAGCTGCGCCGGCTCCTTGACGGCCTGCACGGCCAGCAAGACGACCAGCACCGCGACGAGCGCCACCGCGATTCGTGAACTCCAACTCGAGGAAACGATGCTCTCGATCAGAGCCCGGGAGCGTGACTTCGCCGGCTCACCGGTGGTCATGAGCGCCTTTCGGCTGGAAGCCGGGGGCCGGCTTGGGCCGGCCCCGCTTTGGCTCCATCTTTACTCGAACTCGGAGACGTCCAGCACACGGTTGAGCTGGAACTGGCCGTCCTCGACCTCCTGGATCGAGAGCTCCGTGAGGCTGGTGTCGCCGTCCTCGTCGAAGCTCCAGGTGCCGAGCACGCCGTCGAAGTCCTGCGTTGCGAAGACCTGCTCTACCACGACCTGCCGGTCAGGCACCTCGCCGCCCGCTTCTTCGGAGGCGCGCTCGATGGCGTCGAGCATCACGTTGGCCGCCTCATACGCGTAGGCCGTGTAGGGCTGTACATCATCATCGTAATTCTCTTCGTAAGTGTCTATGAATTCCTGGCCCGTGTCGCCGAGCTCCTCGGGAGGTATTCCGCCGAATGAGGTGTAGATACCCTCGACCGAGTCGCCCCCCTGGCTGATCAGCTCGTCCACGAAGATGCCATCAGGCCCGATGAAGAGGACATCCTCGTTGCTCATCCCGGCGCCGACCTTGTCCTTGATGATCTGGGCCGCGTTGTTCTCGATGATGCCGCCGAAGTAGATGGCGTCTGGATCATCCGCGGCGACCTTGTTCATCAGCGAGCGATAGTTCGGCGCCGAGCCGTCTATGCCCTCGCGGCCGATAACCTCAATACCGAGGTCCTCTGCGGCCGTCTGGAACTCGTCGGCCACCCCCTTGCCGTAGGTCTCCCTGTCGTCGAGGATGTAGACGGTCTCGACACCCTCGTCGGCGAGGAAGGAAGCCCCAGCCTGGCCCTGCTGAACGTCGGTCACGATCACACGGGCGTAGTTTCGCTCGCCCGTCGGATAGTACTTGTCCGGCTCGGACTCGTCGGGGGTAGGTTTGGTCAGGCCGGTGTAGGTGTTCGCCGGGCTGATCATCGCGAGCCCCGCCTCGTTGAGGATCGGGATCTCGACAGCAGCACACCCGGAGTTGAACGGCCCGATCCAGCCGATGGTCTCCTCGTCCTGAGCAGCCGTCTGGGCGTTCTCGGCGCACTTGGCCGCGTCCCACTGGCCGGCCTGCGCCGTGGCGTCATCAAGCCCCTCGTACTCGATGTTGATGTCCCCGGCCTTGCCTTCACGCTCCTCGATGGCCAGGTTTATCGCGTTGACCATGGTCGTGGTCTGGGCCCTGTTGGCCCCCTGCCGCGGCAAGTCGCTGACTATCTTGGCGGTAAGGGCTTCATCGCCCCCGCCGCCCCACCACCGCCGCCGCCTCCGCACCCGATCACGATCAGGGCTGACACTGTCCCCAGGACCAAAAGACTTGCCGCTCGACGAAATCTCCTCAATGCTCCCCCTCGTGTCCGGATCATGACATGGGCCCGTCCGATGACGGCCTGCAAGAACCCCCTTGAAGCGGGCATTATGAATAATAATTCTCGCTTTTGTCAAGCTAGCTTGCTCTCACGCCGAACTGGCTCTATACATTGGTACAATGACACGGTCCCACTCGCCGGAGTGGCGGAATTGGTAGACGCGCCGGACTCAAAATTCGGTGATCGCAAGATCGTGTGGGTTCGAGTCCCACCTCCGGTACTTCTAAATACCCTGCAAACAGAGCTTTTTTCGTGCAAATATGAGAAAGCCCTCGGTAGCGTGTCCGAGGGCTTTGGCAGCAGTACGGCAGCAGTAGGCTACGAAAGGGCCGCTTCTATTGCCGCCGCGGCTTGGTCCCGCATGTTGGGCAGCACGTGGGAGTATGTATCGAGGGTTATGGCTATGGTCGAATGTCCAAGCATCTCCGACACTATCTTCGGGTTCACGTTACGGGTGAGTAGCAGCGTGGCGCAAGTGTGCCGTAGGTCGTGGAAGCGGATCTCCGGGAGTCCGGCGCGCTTCAGGAGCGGCTTGAACTTCAGCTTGGTGACGACGCGCCTGTCGAGAGGCTCCCCGGTCTCAGAGGCGAATATGAGGCCGTCTGCTTCGCCAGGACTCCATAGGGAGCCGACCATATCTATCTCGTCGAGCTGGCGCTCCAGATGCCTCTTGAGAGCCGCGATAGCCTTGCTCGTGAGCTTCACGCTCCGCCTGGAGCCGGTTGTCTTCGGAGACGTGAAGACGGGACCGCTCTTCGTAACGGTGAGCGTCCGACGGACTTGGAGCGAGCCGTCTTCGAGGTCCACGTCATCCCACTTCAAGCCGAGTAGCTCTCCCTGACGGAGGCCAGTGTGTACCGCCAGCACGTAGAGGGCTTCGAGTCGGTCCCCGGTTTCGTGCGCCGTCTGGAGCAAAAGCTTGGCCTGCTCCGGTGTAAGCGGGTGCATCTCTTCGCGGCTCGGCTGCGGCGGCTTCACGGCTTCGGTAGCATTGCGGGGGATCAGGCCATCCATCACCGCCTGCTTGAGGGCCTTGTGAAGCGTAGTGTGGACGTAGCGGACGGTGCGGGCCGAAGATCCCGCCTCCAGCTTCTCACGGTAGAGTCCCCGGACGTGCGCCGGTGTCAGGGCCTTGAGCTTCACCCGTCCGAGTGCGGGCTTCAGATGGAGGCGCGTGATCTGCTCGTATCGCTCGAAAGTTGTAGCCTTCACAGTGTCGCTCACACTATCCGATAGCCAGCGGTCCAGGTACTCCCCCACCTTCAGGTTGTCTGCGTCGAAGATGAGGCCGCGATCCGCGTCCGCCATAGCCTGCCGCAAGGCCCTCCGCGCCTCCGTCTTGGTCTTCGCGGACACGTAGCGGCGCCGGCCATCTGCCGTGAAGTAGGAGCCCCTGTAGCCTGTGATCTTCCCTTCCTTGTTCCTGCGCGGATAGACGGTCCCCGTGCCGTTGCCGCTCTGCTTAGTCTTACCCACGTCCTACCGCCCTTCCTTGATCAACTCGGAAGGCACGACGCCCAGGGCTTCCGCCAACTTCCTCACCGTCCGCGGGTGCGCCCCTTGCCTGCCGTCCTCAAGGCGCCAGATCGTGTTGTAGGAGACTCCGCTCTTCTCCTCCAGGTCTCGTAAGGAGAGGACCTGCTCTCTCCTTAGCTCCTTTAGCCGCTCCACATTGACCTCCATGCTCAGTATTTTGCACTACTATCCTCACAAAATATTACCACAATATGTAGATAATTTACACACAATACTGTAGAATATGGGTGTCGAATAAAGTGATGGCCCCGGCGAAAGCGGCAACTCTCCCGGAGCCCGGACCACAGGGAAGGAACCCCTATGGACATAGTGAGTGTAGCGCAGGCCCCGGAGATGGTTGGGTGCTTCCGTCACGAGGGCGAGGAGTGTTCCCGATGCGACGGATCTGGCTACCGGCCGCGCAAGAGATGTGGTGGCTGCGGAAAGCCCTCCGGCCGGCCGAGCAATGGCGGCAAGGCCCTAATCGGACTGAGGAACAACCGCAACAGTGGCGGACCGTTCTATTGCATGGGCTGTCACCCGGAGATGAACGGGCGCGGAGCGGGGATGCTGGACAATCTGGAGCGCCTCCTGTAGCAAGGTGCTCTTTTTTGGGCATTAACGTAGTTGGCTCACCAAAAATATAGTATAATAGGAGCATGGAAAGACCTGCAAATGCCCCGAAAACACTACTCGAAGCGATACGGTATTTCTCGGATTTGGACGTGGCTACACAGACCGTCGCCGCCACCCGTTGGCCCGACGGTCCGGCGTGCCCCCGCTGCGGATTGGTGGACGAAAAGCACTACTACCTCAAGACCCGTAGGGTGTGGAAGTGCCGTAGCTGCAAAAAGCAGTTTTCGGTCAAGGTCGGGACCATCTTTGAGGACTCACCGCTCGGGCTGGACAAGTGGCTACCGGCCATGTGGATGATCGGCAACTGCAAGAACGGCATCAGTTCCTACGAGCTTGCAAGGGACTTGGGGATACAGCAGAAGTCGGCGTGGTTCATGCTCCACAGAATCAGGCTCGCCATGCAGCAGGGCTCCATAGAGAAACTGTCGGGAGAGGTCGAAGCCGACGAGACTTTCATCGGCGGCAAGGCTCGCAACATGCACAAGGACAAGCGGGCAGAGAAGATACAGGGGCGCGGCCCATCGTCGGGCAAGGTTGCGGTCATGGGCCTGCTTGAGAGGCACGGCAAGGTCAAGACCCAGATAGTGTCGGATACGAGCAGCCGCACCTTGCAGGTTGAGGTCAGAGAGAACGTAGAGCCGGGGTCCGAGGTCCACACCGATGCCCTGGCATCTTACCGGGGGTTGGACTCAGAGTATGTTCACAACGTTGTGGATCACGCCGAAACATACGTCAGGGGACACGTTCATACCAACGGGCTAGAGAACTTCTGGAGTTTGTTGAAGCGTGGGATTCATGGAACGTATGTATCCGTAGAGCCTTATCACCTTTTCAGGTATCTGGACGAGCAGGCTTTCAGGTTCAACGAACGAGAGGGTAAGGATGCTGACAGGTTCGCCAAGACGCTCGGGGGCGTTGCGGCGCGTCGAGTTACTTACGACGAGTTGACAGGGAAACCCGAGTCTTTGGCTCCCAAAAAAGATCAGTGACTACGTCAATCTGAGCATATTACTCAATTTCTACTCAAAAGATACTCACAAAATGTTTACTTAGTTCTCAATTTGAGTGTAGAATCTACATCTAGAAAGCGGGCAGAAAGCGAGGTGTTCAGGATGGCCGTCAAGGAAAGCACCCCCGAAAAGGGTGTAAGAAAGGAGCGGTCTTCGCGCAGGGTCAATGTAGATTTTTCTAACGATGCCTATGAGGTGCTTACGCACATAGCACAGCGCAAAGGCCAGACCGTATCTGGCGTTCTCAGGGATGCACTTGCCCTTGAGAAACTTTACGAGGACACAGTTCTGAAAAACGGGCGCGTTCTAGTGGAGCGCGAAGACGGTAGCCTTCGCGAAGTGATACGTCCGTAAGACATGACAGAGCGACAAAATCCGAGCGAGCAGCCCGCAATCGTCAGTTCCGAAGAAACCGACGCCCCCGAAGAAACCGGGGGCGTCGGTCCTTCCGAAAACGTAGCCAATCTTGGGGAAGTTAGAACTCCACCGATAGACAAAAAGAGAGAAGATGTTCGCGCCCATCTCGCGAAAATCCTAGCGTATCTGTTCTTGGCTATCGTGATAGCTTTATTCGTGTCCTCGGTGCTCGGAGGGCAGCAGTGGTCCAGGGTTCAAGAATTCTCTCAGATCGCTTTTGGTGTCGTGGCCGGGGTAGTAGGGACGATAATAGGATTCTACTTCGGCTCCCAGCGGTAGTATTCATCGGTGATTCATCACCGGGTGCTCAAATACTGCAAAAGATAGGCCGGGTGGCACGTGGCCCGCAAATCTGCCAAGATAAAATTGTCTAGGAAACGTCAAGGGTGGGCATAACGTAAATAGAAGTGCGTTGAACCTAGAAGTATAGGATAGATAGGATAGCGAACGCCGCCGGTAAGGGACGAAGGAGAAAAGCCAAACCTTGGCAGAAAAAGGATCAGCGGCCAATTCCGTAGATACGGAGAACTCGCTTTCGCGCCTATCTATGGAAGGGCATGATGGCTCTGACAGTTCGGAACCCGAAATGCCCCCGAAATATCGTGCCAGTATATACACTGGTCCGTCCCCGACTCTCCCAACTGAACTAGCATTAACGGTTCAAGCGTTGGAGAAGTCGTTGGGCATGCAGGTTTGGTTGCTCGTGCAAGAAGGCAAGGGTAATTACGGCGACTTGGACGAGCCGGTAAGGAGCGCCTTATTTGCCGCTAGGGACGATCTACCGAAAAACCAAAGAATCGCGCTCGTAATAGATTCGCCGGGCGGCATGGCGAAAGCCGCCTACCAAATCGCCAAATTCCTCGAACGCTACTGCGGGGGATTTGTGGCAGTGGTCCCGAGGTATGCTAAGAGCGCGGCAACCTTATTGGCTCTCGGAGCAGATTCTATTCTGCTAGGCGACTACGCAGAGCTTGGTCCGCTCGACGTACAGCTATACGATCTTGAACGGGAACGTTACGGTTCTGCTCTAGATGAATCACAGGCGTTGGAGAGGATGCACGCTTTCGCTTTGCAGGCGTTTGACGAAACGATGATATTGCTGTCGAACCGAACCAGGAAGAAGACCGACTTTCTGATCCCCGCTGCTCTTGGCTTCGCGGTGAATTTGACGCATCCACTGTTGGAAAACCTGGACACGGTTCATTACACGCAGGTATCCCGAGTGCTGAAGGTGGCCGAGGAGTACGCAACAAGGTTGCTCAGCCCTCGCTACGCTGACGAGGCGGCCGTCAAGATAGCCCGTCATCTAGTCGAGAACTATCCAGAGCATGATTTTGTCATCGACGCAGAGGAAGCCGCGACGTTCGGCTTACGAACGGAAAGGCCCAATGAGTCTCAGGCAGAAATACTCGATTTGTTAGTATCCCAGCTTGCGGGGCTGACCGCTATTGGGCGAGTGGAGGAGGTTCATGATGAGCACGGCTGAAAGATCGGTAAGTGCCCTTCGGGGCCGACCGACGAGTACGAGGGAGGCCGTCGAAACTGCCATCGACTTGTCCAAAGGAGACAAGTCGAGTACATGGGAAAGCCATGTGTCGAAGGAGCCAGACAGAATTACTGGTTGGGGAAACGCTAAGACGACCGTTCGAAGGCGGCGAAAAGGCAAGTAGGTCTGTGCCGAACGAAAGTTCGGAGAAAAAGCGGGCCAAGTAGCAGAATTCTTGGAGGTTTGCGAGCGAGCGGGTTCAACCCGCCTGCTTCTGTTTCCTCTCCCGCTCGTACTCGGCCCGCCTCTTGTCTATTTCCTCTTTGGGAACGGACAAGACTTGCCCTAGCGTCTTCTGGAAGTTGTCGTATTCAGGGTTGGCTTCGTCGCCGTTACGTTCATCTTTGCGCTTGTCTTTGGCTTTTCGCTTTGCCACGCTGCCACCTTTCGGAGTTACCTTAGTAGTTTACACAACGGGTTGTCTAAACGTTTAGCGAAAGGGTTGAGCGAATGGGTTTTGGTGAGCCAACTACGTTAATGCCCGCTGATAGAGGTGCTGCCCTCGCGCTTCAGGAACACGTGAGAGCCCTTCTGTCTGACCTGCCGGTACCCAAGGCGCTCGAATGCTCTTATGGCTTCGGCGCCGGAGCATCGCGGCAGCTCTGCCACCTTGGGCTAAACGGCCAGCTCTACATTGCGGATCTCGCGTCCTGGCGCATCTGAGGGCGGTAGCTCCTCACCCTCCATCTCCATAGACTCCAGGTGAAACGCCAGAGCTTCCTTGAGGTTCTCCAGCGCCTCGTCCACGCTCTCACCCTGCTCCGCCACGCCGTGAACAGACGGCACAGTGGCTATGAAAACCCCGTCCTCGTCCGGCTCTATCACTACTTTGTAATGGCGCGGTGCTCTGGTCTCATCCACGATGGTCTCCTCAACGCCGCCACTGGCTACGCGCTCCCACTGGTTCTCCCTCGTATCCAGATTATACCGGGATGCGCCTCTGTGCGTCCTGTCGTGTAAAGTTAGTGTACCGTGATCTCCCTAAGCTGATCCGGTCGAGACTCTGCACAGGGGAAGACTCAACATGGGATGCGGAGGAAGTTCTTGGCAACATCCGAACAAATAGCCAGGCATAACATCGACCGTATGCTCGAACTTGCCGGCTGGAGCGTTCAGGATATGAAGGGTATGGACTTCACGGCTTCGAGGGGTGTTGCTCTGCGGGAGTTTCCGCTGGAGTCGGGGTTCGCAGACTACATGCTCTTCGTGGACCGGCGGGCCGTGGGCATCGTCGAGGCCAAGAAACAGGGCACGACCCTGAGCGGGGTGGATACACAGTCGAGCAAGTACCTCGAAGGGCTCCCGAACCATGTCAAGCGTGTCGGGACGCCTCTTCCCTTCGCTTACGAGAGCACGGGCGTGGAGACGGTGTTCCGGGACGTGAGAGACCCAGACTACCGCTCCAGGCGCGTGTTCTCATTCCACCGTCCCGAGACGCTTATGAAGTGGGCGCGGGACCCGGCGACGCTGCGGGCGCGGCTGAAGCAGATGCCCCCGCTCATGGGTGCCGGGCTCAGGGAGTGCCAGGTCGAGGCTATCGAGGGGCTAGAACGTTCGCTGGCTGAAAACAGGCCGCGCTCGCTGATCCAGATGGCTACAGGGAGCGGCAAGACGTTCACGGCGGTTAGTTCCGCCTACCGGCTCATCAAGTACGCCGGGGCGCGGCGCGTCCTGTTCCTGGTTGACCGGGCGAACCTAGGGCGGCAGACGCTCAAGGAGTTCCAGCAGTACGCGACGCCAGACGATGGGCGCAAGTTCACGGAGCTGTATAACGCGCAGCTTCTGGCTGGCGGTGGGATCGACCCCGTGAGCAAGGTGTGTATCTCGACCATCCAGCGCCTGT
>JBBPYN010000092.1:0-47318 GCA_038199875.1 Rubrobacterales bacterium | reverse complement strand
TCGATCCCCGCGAGCAACCGCTTGCCACGCCCGGTCAACGCCGCAAACCCGCCGTATGCAGAGTCCACGTGTAGCCACGCTCCGCGCTCCCGGCAGATCTCGGCCAGCTCTGGGAGCGGGTCTACGGCCCCTGTGTGGGTAGAGCCCGCGCTTGCCCCCAAGAAGAGTGGTCGCCTGCCGGCGCGCAGGTCGGCGTCCATCGCGTCCATGAGGGCGTCTGGGCGCCTCCGGAAACGTTCGTCGGTGGGCAAGACCCTTACTTGCTCGGGCTTGAAGCCTAGAACGCGGGCCGCCCGCGCCATCGAGGAGTGTGCCTGATCCGAGACGTATGCCACCACCTGCTCGGACATCGCGCCTAGCATGGCCTCGCGGGCGCACGCGAGCGCGGTCATGTTGGCGGCCGAGCCGCCGCTCACGAGCACGCCTTCCGCCTCTGCAGGGTAGCCGATCCAGGCCTTGAACCAGTCGAGGACCACAAGCTCGAGCTGGCTCGGGCCTGCCGACTCAAGCCACGAACTGTTCTCGATATTGCTTACGCTGGCTATGAGGTCCCCGAGGGAAGCGGGCCACGTGGGGCAGCCTGGGATGAAGGCGAAGTAGCGGGGATGGCCGGTCACGCTGGCGAACGGCAGGACGTCTGAGCCGAGCTTACCCAGGATCTCTTCGTAATCTTGCGCCTCTTCAGGCGGCGGCTCGGACAGGAGCTCTTCCATCTCGGTCCGGCCGGCCCGGCGGATCACAGGCCCTTCAGCGACCGCCGAGAGCCTGTCCACCATCATGTCAACCGTCCGGTAGCCTAGACGGCGCATGGTTTCGGGGTCGATTCCGAGCGGGTCGTCGTTCATCTGACCTCCTGCAACGTCGCCGTCTTTGCAGCGAAGGGCGAAGCAACCCCTTCATCCCACCCGCAATCATACAGAGCGGCCAGATTCCCCGCTAATGCGACGTCAGTCGCTGCTCATGCACGCCGGTCCCGCGCCGCTACGGTTTCTCTGTGCAGACCCGTTCTCCGAGGATCGTAATTGGCCCCTCGAGCCGGACACCCTATGGCGACACCTTCCGCGATGCCCCGCCCCCTCGGGGTGCCGTGGATCAGGCGAAGCAGGGGCAGGCCTGGATCCAGTGTCCCGGTTTGGCCTCCTGCCAGGGGGGGTCTACGTGCGCCGCGGCCTCCACGGCCTGCGGGCAGCGCGTTCGGAACCGGCACCCAGAAGGCGGATTTACCGGGCTTGGAAGGTCTCCCGCGATGACCGTCCTCTCCCGCTCGGCTTCGAAGTCGGGGTCGGGAACAGGAACGGCCGATAGGAGGGCGCGGGTGTAGGGATGTAGCGGGTTCGCGTAGAGTTCATCGCTATCAGCGAGCTCGACCAACTGCCCCAGATACATCACCCCGACACGGTCGGAGATGTACTTGACGACCGACAGATCGTGGGAGATGAACAGGTAGGTCAGGTCCCACGACCTCTGGAGCTGCTTCATCAGGTTGATGACCTGCGCCTGGATCGAGACGTCTAGGGCGCTCACCGGCTCGTCGGCGACGATGAACTCGGGCTCCACCGCGAGCGCCCTCGCTACGCCGATCCTCTGGCGCTGCCCACCGGAGAACTCGTGTGGGAACCGGTTCGCGTGCTCCTTGCTCAGGCCGACCGTCTCGAGCAGCTCGTGCACCCTGGCGAGCCGCTCCTGCGAGCTACTGGCGAGGTTGTGGATGTCGATGCCCTCGGCGACGATGTCGCTGACGACCATACGCGGGTTCAAGGAGGCCTGCGGGTCCTGGAAGATCATCTGCATTTTGCGGTTCAATAGCTTGGCTTCATCGCCCCTGGTCCTGTGGACGTCCTCGCCCGCGAAGAGCACCGACCCGTCCGAGGGCTCGTAGAGCCTCACCAGGACCCTGCCCACCGTGGTCTTGCCGCACCCCGACTCTCCCACGAGCCCCAGGGTCTCCCCCTTCTGTATCTCGAGCGAGACCCCGTCCACCGCCTTGAGAAACGCCCCACGACTCACCCTGAAGTGCTTTTTCAGGTCCTTGACCTCCAGGATCGCCCGTCCGTTCCCGTTCGGACTCCGTTCCGTCACCGTGCACCCCCGACCCGCACGGGAGGCTCGACGTTGGGGGCCATGGGATGGTGCAGCCAGCAGGCCGCTTTGTGCTCGGCGGAGAAGACAGTGTACTCGGGAAACTCCGTAGTGCAGACCTGCATGACATAAGGGCACCTCGCCGCAAAGGGACAGCCCTTCGGCGGGTCGGACATATCAGGTGGGGAGCCCGGTATCGGGATGAGATCCTGGCTACGGTCCGCGTTGGGCAGCGGTATGGAGGCAAGAAGACCCCAGGTGTAGGGCATCTGAGGATCGTAGAACGCCTCGCGCACCGTTCCCGTCTCCACGATCTTCCCGCCGTACATCACCGCGATCCGGTCGGCGACGCTTGCCACCACGCCGAGGTCGTGCGTGATCAGGATGACCGAGGTCCCTATCTTCTCCTGCAACTGCTGCAAGAGGTCCAGGATCTGGGCCTGTATGGTCACGTCCAATGCCGTGGTCGGCTCGTCCGCAATGAGGATCTCCGGCTCGCAGGAGAGGGCTATGGCGATGACGACCCTCTGGCGCATTCCGCCGGAGAACTGGTGCGGGTACTGCTTCACGCGCTCCTCCGCATTCGGGATGCCGACGAGGGTCAAGAGCTCCACGGCCCGCTTGTTGGCCTCGCTGCCGGACATGCCCAGGTGTTTCCTCAAGCTCTCTGTGATCTGGCGCCCGACCTTCATGGTCGGGTCAAGCGAGGTCATCGGGTCCTGGAAAACCATCGCTATCTTCGGACCCCGGATGTTCTGCATCTGTCTCTCGCTGAGCTTCACGATATCCTCTTCATCGAAGAGGATCTCACCGCCCCCCACGATGGTGTTGGCAGGCGGGTTGAGACGCATGATGCTCTTGGCCGTCACCGATTTTCCCGAGCCGGACTCTCCGACTATGGCGAGTGTCTCGCCCCGTCTCAGGTCGAACGTAACCCCCCGCACCGCCTGAACCTCACCCGCGTAGGTGCCGAAGGAGACCTGCAGGTCCCTGACCTCAAGGATATTGTCGTTGTTCATCGCCATCTTTCTACTTGCGCATCTTCGGGTCGAGAGCATCCCTGAGGCCGTCGCCCAGCAGGTTGAAGCAGAGCATCAGCAGGCAGAATATCAAGGCCGGCAGCCACAACAAGTAGGGGTGGAACCTGAGCTCTGCCGCCCCGTCGCTTATCAGCGAACCCAAAGACGCCTCTGGTACCTGGATGCCGAGCCCTATAAAGCTCAGGAACGCCTCCGCGAAGATCGCGGCCGGTATCGTGAACATCAGGTTGATCACGATGAGCCCCAGGGAATTCGGGATCAGGTGCTTCCACACCACCCGAAACCCGCTTGCCCCCAGCGACCGCGAGGCCAGGGCGAACTCCTGGTCTTTGAGCTGCAGCATCCTGCCCCGAACGATCCTCGCCATGAACGTCCAGCCCGTGATACCGAGAGATATAGAAATGGTGAGGATGCCAGGCTTGAAGACAACCATCAAAAGTATCGCCACGATCAGGTAAGGGACGCCGTTCAAAATCTCGATCCCCCGTTGCATCACATCATCCGTTTTGCCACCCAAGAACCCGGAGAAGGCCCCGTACGCGACACCCACGAATATGTCCAGCAAAGCGGCCAGGAGCCCTATGTAGAGCGAGACCCTCGTCCCCGCCCACACCCTCGTCCACATGTCTCGTCCGAACTTGTCGGTACCGAACCAATAGTCACTCGTCGGCCCCAGATAGCGCTGGCTCATGCTCTGCGCGAAGGGAGAGTGCGAGGCCAACAGCGAGCCGATCACGAAGGCCATGGCGAATACCCCGATGAGGATAGCGAGGCTTATGACCGCCCCGCGGTTCTTCTTCAACCGCCTCCAGGCATCCTTCCAGAAGCCCACCGAGGGGCCGGCGATCCTCTCGCCCTCCTCGGCGTCGATATCAACCGACTGGAAGAGATCCGGGTCCAGCTCGCGATGTCTGGTTTCCATGTCCTACTCCTTCGCTCCGGCGACGCGGATTCTGGGGTCTATTACGCCGTACAAAATATCCTGTATTAACAGAGCGGAAATGAACAAGACGGAGAAGAATATGGTCGTGCCCAGGATCACTGAGTAGTCGTTCACGACAACCGACTGCACGAACAGCTCGCCCACACCAGGCACAGCGAAGATCTGCTCGACCACCAGCGAGCCGGTTATTATGAAGATTGTCAGCGGCGCCATGACGGTGACCAGCGGGATCATCGCGTTGCGTATAACGTGTTTCAGGATCACTGCCAGGCCGGAGAGCCCCTTGGCCCTGGCCAGGGTGATGTAATCCTGACCTACGACCTCGAGCATCTCTGTCCGCATAAAGCGGGCGACCGTCGAGACGACGAAGACCGAGAGTGCCAGCGAAGGCAACACGGAGTATATCCAACTCTCGAAAAAGGCTACCGGAAACCACCCGAGCTTGAGCCCGAGCCAGTATTGCATGACGGGTCCGAGCACGAAGGTGGGCACGGATACGCCAAGGATTGCAATAACCACGGCCAGCGTGTCCCAGATGGTGTTGTGCCACAGGGCGGCGACTATGCCGAGCACCATCCCTATGACGAGCCCGAAGATCACGGCCTGAATCCCTATGAAAGCGGATACCGGCAGACGCTGCAGGATCAGCTGCGTCACCGGCCTGCTCCCGTAGAAGTACGAGTTGCCCAGATCCCCCTGCGCCACATTGACCATATATTTGGCATATTGAACGTACTGCGGCTCGTCGAGGCCGTATTTCTCGAAGAGCTGCTGGCGGATCTGGGGCGTCAGCTTGGGGTCGTTGAAGGGATCGCCGGGGAGCGCTTTGCTGATAAAGAACGTTATGCTGACGATGATAAAGAGCGCGATGAACATGTACACGATGCGCCTTGCCACGTACCTGACCATTTACAGGATCGCCCCCTTCTGGGCCACGCCGATAAAGGGGGGGCCCCATAAGAAGGGCCGCCCCCCGTTTATGCCTCGCACGGTGATCCCGTCTCCTGGTTCGTTAGGCGAGTTTCCAGAGCGAGTAGTCTTTGCCACCACCGAACGGTTGATCGACGAACCTCGAGATCGCGTCCGGCCGCACGAGGTATGCCGATCCATAGAAACGCCACGGTGAAATCGCCGCATCATCCGCCACCAGGACCTTCTCGGCTTCGAGGAGCATATCCATTCGCTTGGCGTCATCCGTCTCTTCTTTGGCGCCCGCGATCAACTCGTCGTAGCGCGGGTTCTTGTAGTTGAACGTGTTGTAGGGGCCTGTGCTCTCGAAATAGTCAAGGAAAGTCATCGGGTCGTTGTAGTCTGCGATCCAGGCCGTGATCGAGAGGTCGAAATTGCCGTCCGTCTCGAGTTGTAGCCTGCTAGAGAAGGGCTGCAAGTTCACGCTGACCTTGGCACCCAACTTCTCCAGATTGGACTGGAACAACGTGGCCTGATCTCTCGACTGGCTATCGTCGTCGCTAAGGAGTTTGAATTCGGGGTTCTCACCAACCTCTTCTATACCCTTCTGGAAGAGCTTCTTGGCCTCCTCGGGATCGTACGCCGGCATCACCGGTCCCTCGGCCTCACGGAAAGTCTCCTTGCCAGGGCCGGCGATCCCGGGAGGGACTTGACCGGTCGCTGGTGTCGAACCGTTGTTGAGGATCTTTTTGATCGCGGCATCCCGGTTGATCCCCATCTGGATGGCCTTGCGGACGTTCTTGTTCTGGAAGAGGGGGACGTCAAAGTTCGGTTGCAGCCAGCTCGTGGCGAACTGCGTTATCGTTACGAGATCCGGTTTGCCCTTGTACTCGGTGACGAACTCGCTGTCGATGACGGTCACGTCGAGCTGGCCGGATTCGTAGAGGTTTACCGCGGTGTCCGTCTCCTTGACGATCTTCGCGTCGACCTTGCTTATGTCGACGTTGTCCGCGTTCCAGTAGTCCTCGTTCTTGACCACGACCACGCCGTTGGTCGGGTTGAACTCGGTCATCTTGTAGGGGCCGTTGTAGATCAGCGCATCCGGGTCGAGGGCATACTTGTCGCCCTTCGACTCCACGAACTTCTGGTTCTGCGGCAAATAGGTGAAGAAGGACGTGAGACCAAGCCAGTAAGGAGCCGGTGCTAACAACGTCACCTTAAGCGTCTTGTCATCCGGGGTCTCGACGGCGACGTCGCCGGCGCTGCCCTTGCCCGTGTTGTATTCGTCCGCGCCTTTCACGAACGTGGTGATGATGTAAGCGTATTGGCTTCCGGTGTCGGGGTCTATGGCCCTGAGCCAGGCGTACTTGAAGTCTTCGGACGTAACGAGGTCCCCGTTCGTCCACTTGATCCCGTCGCGCAGGGTGAACGTGTATTCGAGCCCGTCCGAGCTGATGTCCACGCTTTCGGCCATATCCGGGACGGGCCTAGTGTTCACATCCAGCCTGTAAAGGCCCGACATCACGTTGAGAAGAATCTCTGTGGAGACGGAGTCCGTGGTTATCGCGGAGTCCAGATCGCGGACGGTCTGCTCCAGGTTGATGGCGATGGCCTTGCTGCTTTCACCGCCACCGCCACCGCCACCACCACTACCACCGAAGACCCCGCAACCGGGCACCGTCAGCATCGCCGTCCCGGCCAGGCCTGTACCGGCGATCTTCAAGAAATCCTTGCGGGACATTCCGGGCCCCAGGCGCACGCCGTCACCCTTCTTCAGCATCTCCTCGATCCCCATTTACTCTCCTTTCTCAGCCCGGCGCCCTCGGCGCGGGAGTCCCGAACACCATTATATGGTCTCGAACCATTATACGGGGCTTCGAATGCCCCGGATGTTCCATATTCCTGAAACCGTATAGTTGCGCAGTATAAGCGCATCGTTAACCATCATGCAACGCTACAACCCCATGGTGGCGATGCGCCCGTACAACAATGGCCGGCCGGCGACGGCCCGGAGAGTACGTGGGGAGTAGGGTCCCGACCCCGTCGTCTTCAGACCCCCTCACTCCCGGTAGTTACCAACCATATTCGTTGCAGCAAGCTGAATACTGACAAGCGAGCCCGAAGGGCGCAGCGTGCTGCCTACCCGCCGGCGCGGTCGCGGACGTAGGCCTCGTAGGATGGATGGGTGGCGCGCGGGGGGCGACGGGACAGGAGGGCGAGGATGACTGCCCCCGTACCGAATAGACAGAGGGCGTAGAGGAGCAGGTCGCCTAGCACGGGGATGAAGGTTGTCGCCGCGAGGATCATGGCCCCGACTGCGGCCGCCGCTGCATTGCCCACCCTGTAGCGTCCCGTGAACATCAGAACCCTGGTTCCGAGGAAGAATGCCGCGACGAGCGCCCCGACGAACAGGAGCGCCAGATAGGCCGGTGCGAGCAGCAGCAGGAGCGGTATCCCGATGATGCTTACGGCGAGCACGACGCAGAGCACGAAGAATGCCGGCAGGGAGATCAGGCCGTATACGAACGCTCTTCCTGGTGTTTCCAAGGCCCGGCGCGCCGCTGCTGCGAGAGGGCGCGGGGCCAGCACCGCGGCCAGCACGGCGCAGGCTGCGAAAGCGAGCGAGGCGAACAACCAGCCAACAAAGCCAACCAGGTCGGGCCCGTGGGACTCATCGAGGTCGAGCGCCATCCCTTTCGCCTTTATGTCGCCCCCCACAGCGTCGGTGTTGCCGTTGATCTCACCGCTCTCGGACTCGAGGTCGCCCGAGATCTCGGCCTTCGGACCAAGGTCCACGTCTCCGTGTCCCACGTCGACATCTCCCTCGACAGGGGCGTTCACGTAAACGTCCCCGAACTCGGCGTGGACGTCGCCCTGAACAGGACCCTGAATGTCTATGTTACCGAGACCTGCGTCGACGTCGCCCCGAACCGCGCCGTTGATCAAGACGTCACCGAACCCGGAATGAACGTCGTCCTCTACCCGTCCGTGTACCTCGAGGTCACCGGCTACGGTCGAGACGTTCTGTACGACTCCCCTTGAGACCACGTCCCCGACGAGCCGCTCCTCGGCAGCGTAAGCGGGAAGCGGAATGAGGATTACCAGACCGAGGACCAGGGCGGAGACGGTAAGCAACGGCAGAGCGTTGGCCCTTGCGACAGGTAAGGAGTAGCTCATACTTCTCTGGCGCGCCTGCGGGAGACCGACAGGTATATAGCGGCCAGAACGAGATCCAAGAGGGCGCCTGCGGCGAGGACAACGAGAAGCACAGGACCGATGGCGGCGAAGATTACCTGGATCACATCGGCGAAGCCGGCAACGAACCCCCAGAAGACGCTCATAGCCTCTACGAACAGGAACACGAGGTTGGTCCCGCCAAGCATCAGGGTCACAGAGGTCGTCAGAAGCAGTACGACGGCGAGCCCGGCCCAGAGGAGCCTGGCCCTTAGAGACCGGGTCGGCAGCGCCATCGCCACGCCCCGGCATACCGACCTGGGCTCCTCGAAAGCCAGGGAGCCGAGCGAAGCGTTGAGCCGCAACTCTCTCTCGTAGAGTATCCTGCAAGCCCTGCACCCCCCCAGGTGCGCCCTGACCTCTATCTCCCGCTCCTGTTCCAACGAGCCGTCGGCAAGCTCGAAGATGGGCTCAGGGTCGCAATGAAAAGGGCCGTTCATTCCCGCTCCCCTGCCTCTTCCAGCCTACCTGCGAGCATGTTGCGGGCGCGGAAGAGCCTGCTCTTGACCGCGGGGACCGTGATGGAGAGAACCTCGGCAATCTCCGCGTAGCTTAGGCCCTCGTTGTAGCGGAGGATCAGCGGAACGCCGTAGGTCTCAGGCAGGGTAGCTATGGCCTCCTTGACGCCCCTGGCGCGGTCGGCATCGACTGCCTCGGCCTCGGGGCTGCGGGAGACGGGGGCGTGGGCCTCCGGGTTGAACTCGACGATCTCCCTCCGGCGCCTGAGGGTGTCGACGCCGAGGTTGTTGGCGATAGCGAGCAGCCAAGTCTTGAAACGGTAGACGGGGTTGAAGGTCTCGAGGCGGTCGTAGGCGCGCAAGAACGTCTCCTGCACCAGGTCTTCGACGGAGATCTCACGCCGCGCGTAAGGATAGACTACGCGCCCGACCAGCTGCTCGTAACGGCCAACCAGCTCCTCGTAGGAACGCAGGTCCCCCGAGAGCGTGCGGGTGACGAGCTCCTTGTCGTCGAGCTCCGCGCGCCTGACCGACAGGCTCCCTAGCCTCTCCCGCCAGCCACCTATCGTCACAGTGGATGTGTACTCCATACTAGGATGAGTATACGCCCCAGGCCCTGGAAAGTTTCCGGAAGTTCCTGCGATCATGGCGAAAAGAGGGTCTACCAAGAGAGGCGGCGACGCCTAGATCGCGGCCTGCCCGTCGACGCTCAGGCCAGAGAACCTCGAGGCGTGCTCGGCGAGGACATCCCAGTTGACGATAACGACCCTGCGGTTGTGGCTCTCTATAAGGCCGTCGCGCTGAAACTCGCTCATCACCTTTGAGACGGCCTCCCTGGTTGAGGCGATCATGTTTGCCAGGTCCTGGTGGGTGAGACGCACGTCTATGAGTACGCCAACCCCGTTCTCCTCACCGAAGCGCTCGCCCAGGTTTATGAGCAGCGTCGCGAGCCGGGTAGATACCTCCCTGTGGAGCAGGCTCTCTATCACCTCGTCCGACTGCCTGAGCCGCTCGGAGAAAGAAGAGAAGAGCTTGAGGGCGAAGCCAGGGTCGCCTTTGATCACCCGCTCTATCGAAGCCTTTTGAATGCTCGCGACCCTGGCCTCGGTAACGGCCTCGGCGAACACGTCCTGCCAGCGTCCCTCGACCAGGTTGAGCTTGCCGAAGACGCCTTCGTTCTTGAGGAGCGCCGTGGTGGCCTCCTTGTAGTCGCCGTAGATCTTGTACAGCCGAACCGTGCCGGAGAGTAGGAAGTAGAGCTGATCGTCCGGGTCACCAGGCGTGAAGATCGTATCCTTCGGGCCGAAGCGCCTCTCGACGGCCCTGAGCCCGGCCTCCTCGAAGTCTTCGAGCCCGAACCCCTCAGGGGCGCTCGTGGTAGCGAACCCTCCAGTGCTGTGGCTCATGAGCATAAGATCCGACCTCTCTAAGGAAAATTCTGCAAACCTAGTGGAACTTTTCGGGTCTACATATTATACCCGAAGTTCCAATTATTATTCTTGATCGGGGCTTTGCCTTGGTTGCTTAGGCTGCGTTCCTGCGCCACCTGAGCTCGACGCCAACACGCTTGGCGACGAAGAGGAGGTCGTCGCGCAGGGCGCCGATGTCTTTATCGTAGATGGTGACGATACAAAAGTCGCAGTTGCGGTAAGCCCACGCGAAGGGCGCGAGGTCCCCGGCCACCCGCCTCTCGGAGTTCATACCCCAGGCGTCAGCCAGCCGCAGTCGCCCCCCCGCGAGGTCGAGGTCTATGCGCCACCCCTCGTCCGTCGGGACCTCGAAGTATCCCGGCAGCCTCCCCGCCGGAACCATGGCGTTCTCCAGGTCCTTCGCGCAGGCCTTCTTGTGGGCCTCGACCCCGGCCAGGTACTCCGTGTCGTCCACTGACTTGGGAGGAGCAGGCGTGTAAAGCCGGTGCTCCGTGACCTTGACACCCTCGGGCGGGTAGAACCCGATGAACGGGACAGGGGAGCGCCAGAGGTGCTGTATAACCCCGAGCGTCACATTGCGCCGCTCCTCGGGCTCCCCCACCGACTCGGCGAAGCGCATCGCGGCCAGGCGCATGTGCCTTGGCTCCCACGGATGCGGCTCTCCCACTGTCCTGAGCCTCCGCCGGCGTTTGTTTATGCGATGAACCTCTTCCATGACGCGCGTATTCTACAACTCTCGCGCGGGCGCTGCCCGGCAAAGCAAAGGCGGGGCCGAAGCCCCGCCCTCGTAGTCCAAAGAGACCGTATTACTGCCTGCTGACGGCAAGCAGGTAGAGGAACGTAAGCACGGCCGTCAGGGCCGCTGCGATGTACGTGAAAGCCGCGGCGGTCAGGACCCGCCTCGTGCCCGCGACCTCAGTGCCAGAAAGTATCCCGTAACGCGTCAGGAGCCCGTAGGCGCGGGTCGAGGCGTTGATCTCGACCGGCAACGTAACCACGTGGAAGGCCAGAACCCCCAGGAACAGCACGATCGCGACGGTGATCAGGAGCGACCCCAACTGGCTCGTCGCGCCCCCGACGAAGAAAGCCATGATGAATGCCATCGGCCAGAACTGGCTGCTGATGTTCACGACAGGGAAGATGCCGGCCCTGAGCTTCATCGGCACGTAACCGCTGGCGTCCTGGATCGCGTGCCCCACCTCGTGGGCGGCCACGCTGACCCCGGCGATGGAACTATCTCTGAAGTTGTCCTCGGAGAGCCTGACGACCTTGTCCCTCGGGTCGTAGTGGTCAGTGAGCTGCCCGGCTACGGGCTCCACCTTCACGTTAGACAGTCCGTTGCGGTCGAGTATCATCCGCGCCGTCTGCTGGCCGGTAAGGCCGCTCGCGCTCTTCTGTTTCGAGTACTTCGAGTAAGAACTCCTCACCCAAAGGGCCGCAGCCCCTGAGATGAGCATGCCGACGACCATAATTAGTATGTAACCGCCGAACCCACCTGGTATAAACAACGTCTATCCTCCTAGCAGATTTACTGCCCATATTTTACTACATACAAGTACGCACAAGCGCTCGCAAAGTTCCGCAAATCGCGGCTACAGGCATCAGCAGGGTACAGACACCGCGCCAGAACCTCCGCCTCCTACCGACGGGTATCGGGCCTCCTTGAGGTCGTCCTCGCCCTCTGCCACGCCGCGCAGGACGCGGCGCATGATCTTGCCGTTCCACTTGATTGGAGGCTAGAATACTTCCATGCCGGAACTAAGCCGTTTCTTCGGTATCATCATTCGCATGTACTGGGAGGTCAACGCACCGCATCACAGCCCTCATTTCCACGCCTACTATCAAGATGATGTAGCGATTTACGGCGTTGATCCGGTCGAGGTAATGGCAGGGTCGCTTCCCAGACGCCAGCGGCGTCTCGTCGAAGCATGGGCCGAATTGCACCAGCAGGAGTTGACGGACGACTGGCAACGGTTACAAGCAGGTCGTAGCCCGCTGCCGATACAGCCATTGGAGTAGGACAGGATGACGCTGAGTCACGCGATTTATAGAGTAGAGTCGTTTCGGATCGTAGGACCGTATACCCTGCGCGTGAGGTTCGATGATGAGACGGAGCGAGCAATAGATTTTCGACCGATTCTGGAAGGAGAGCTGTACGGCCCACTTCGCGATAGAGAACTGTTCGAGCAGGTTCGCATAGACGATGAGGTCCACACTCTGGTGTGGCCGAACGGCGCGGACTTCGATCCTTCGACGTTGCACGACTGGCCCGATCATCTCCCCGCGATGAGAGATCACGCTCGGCAGTGGAAGACGGTGTCAACATAGAAGGCAACAGCCGAAAGCGACGAACTGCAAGCTCTACGGGCAGATCATTGGCGTCGAGGAAGCGCTGTGGGGTTGACGTACAGAAACCGGCGGGACTAACGCCCCGCCGGTCACAAGTTTGCCTCTATCTAGAAGTTACCCCTGCTGGCGGGCCTCCTTGAGATCGTCGACGACGGAGGGGTCGGCGAGGGTCGATGTATCGCCCAGGTCGTCCTCGCCCTCTGCCACGCCGCGCAGGACGCGGCGCATGATCTTGCCGCTCCTCGTCTTGGGCAGATCTGGGGTGAAGATGATTTCCTCAGGCCTCGCGTGCGGGCCTATGGCCTTCCTGACCTGATCGTTTAGCTCCTTGATGAGCTCTTCGCTTCCCACTTTGTCGCCTTCGAGGATCACGTAGGCCACGATAGCCTGGCCCTTGTCCTCGTCGTTGCGCCCGATAACGGCTGACTCGGCCACGGACTCGTGGGAGACGAGCGCGCTCTCGACCTCCATCGTGCCGAGGCGGTGGCCCGAGACGTTCATCACGTCGTCTATCCTGCCTGTTATGGTGTAGTAACCATCCTCATCCCGCTCGGCGCCGTCCTCGACGAAGTACTTGTCGCCGAGCCTCTCCCAGTAGGTCTCCCGGAAACGCTGGGGGTCCTTGTAGATCGTGCGTAGCATGCCTGGCCACGGCCTGGTGATGACCAGGTTGCCTTTGCCTGCGCCTTCTATCGGGTTGTCCTCCTCGTCGTAGATGTCAACGAAGATGCCGGGTAAAGGCCTGGTTGCGCTGCCAGGCTTGGTCTCGGTGAGGCCTGGGAGCGGCGCTATCATGATGCCGCCCGTCTCCGTCTGCCACCACGTATCCACGATGGGGCAGTTCCCCTTACCGATGTTCTCGTGGTACCACTCCCACGCCCGCGGGTTGATGGGCTCACCAACGGTACCGAGCAGCCTCAAAGAGGAGAGGTCGTGCTTCTCGATGGGCTCCGTGCCCTGCTTCATGAAAGCCCTTATGACCGTCGGGGCCGAGTAGTAGATCGTAACGCCATGACGTTCGATCAGGTCCCAGTGCCGATCCGGGCCAGGGTAGCTTGGCGTACCCTCGAACTGGACGGTTGTCGCCCCGTTGCTCAAGGGCCCGTAGACGAGATAGGAATGCCCCGTGACCCAGCCGATGTCAGCCTGGCACCAGAAGACGTCGTCGTCCTTAACGTCAAGGACCCACTTGGTCGTTGCCTTGACCTGCGTGAGGTAGCCGCCCGTGGTGTGAACGATGCCCTTGGGCTTGCCCGTAGATCCTGAGGAGTACAGGATGAAGAGGATGTCCTCCGAGTCCATCTCCTCGGCGGGGCACTCGGCGTCAGCCTCTTCCATAAGGTCGTTCCAGTAGTGGTCGCGGCCCTCCGTCATGTCCACGTCCTCGCCCGAGCGCTGCGCGACGACGACGCTCTCGATCGAAGGCGTGTCAGCGAGGGCCTCCTCGGCGTTGGCCTTCAAGGGTGTTACCTTGCCACCCCTCGGCCCGCCGTCGGCGGTGACGAGCACCTTCGCCTCGCAGTCGTTGATGCGGTCGCGCAAAGAGTCGGCGGAGAAGGCGCCGAAGACGACCGAGTGCGGGGCCCCGATGCGGGCGCAGGCAAGCATGGCGATCGGCAGCTCGGGGATCATGGGCAGGTAGACCGCGACAGGGTCGCCCTTCTCTACCCCGAGACCCTTGAGCACGTTGGCGAACCTCTCGACCTCGGCCTTGAGCTCGGAGTAAGTGAATGTCCTGCTGTCCCCTGGCTCGTCCCCCTCCCAGAGGATCGCGGTCTTGTCTCCCCTACCGTGCTCGACCTGATAATCCAGGCAGTTGTACGAGACGTTTGTCTTGCCGCCGACGAACCATTTGGCCTCAGGCGGGTCCCAGTCGAGGACCTGGTCCCACTCCTCGAACCAGTGCAGTTCTCCGGCCCGCTCGGCCCAGAAACCCTCGTAGTCCTGCTTGGCCTCCTCGTAGATCGAAGCGTCCTCCACGTTCGCCTCTCGGGCGAAGCCCTCGGGGGGCTCGTACGTGCGAACCTCTGTCTCTTCGGCCATCTCTACTCCTTTCACTTGCGCGTTGTCTACTTCTGCGCCGTTCTCATATCGGAAGGCGCGCGGAACGTAAACGTCCGGCCTGCTCTGAAACGGATTCCCTCTCCACACTCACCGTACATTATCCATTAATGCTCTTACCCGCTCTCGCCCCGATTAATCATGGGTCCGCGTTTCAGCCACCTTCACGCCTCTGGCGATGGCCCTACTCAATCCCTAGACTGTGCCGGGCCCGGAAGTAAGAGGATCAGGAGGCAATATGGGCGGATTGCTCGAAGGCAAGAAGATACTGGTAACCGGCGTCCTGGACCGGCGTTCCATAGCCTACTCGGCGGCGCGGCTGACCCAGGAGCAGGGGGCTGAGATCGCCCTGAGCGGCTTCGGCCGCGCAAGACGCCTCACGGAGCGGACGGCCAAACGCCTCGACCCTGAACCGCCCATACTCGAGCTGGACGTGAACAAACCCGAGGACATCGATGCGGTCGCGGAGGACCTCGACGAGCGCTGGGGTACGCTCGATGGGATCGTCCACGCCATCGCCTTCGCCCCCGAAGACGCCCTCGGGGGCAACTTCCTCACCGCAGAATGGCCCTCCGTCGCCACCGCCCTCCAGACCTCTGCCTACTCCCTGAAAGCCCTCTCCGTCGGTCTTGCTGACATCCTCAGCCCCGGCGCCTCCATCGTCGGACTGGATTTCGACGCGCGTGTCGCATGGCCCGCCTACGACTGGATGGGGGTCGCCAAGGCCGCCCTCGAGAGCACCTCACGCTATCTCGCCCGCGACCTCGGGGAACGCGGCATCAGGGTCAACCTCGTCTCGGCTGGCCCGATCAAAACCCTCGCCGCTAAAGGCATCAGCGGCTTCGGGGAGATAGAAGGTGAATGGGGACGCCAGGCGCCCCTGGGCTGGAACACTACAGACCCAGAGCCCGTAGGAAAGGCCGTGGTCAGCCTGCTCTCAGACTGGTGGCCGGCCACCACAGGGGAGCTGATCCACGTGGACGGCGGCTACCATGCGATGGGAGCCCCGATCAAATAGCTCTCGGGGTTTACCCCCGGCGTGCCAGGGAGGCGAACTTAGTGTACTGCTCGAGCCAGGCGAGCTGGACCTTGCCCGTTGGCCCGTTCCTGTGCTTGCCCACGATGACCTCCGCGATGCCCTTGTCGTCGGAGTCAGAATTGTAATATTCGTCTCTATATAGAAACATTACTACGTCTGCATCTTGCTCGATCGCTCCGGAATCTCGAAGGTCCGACAGGAGCGGACGTTTGTCGTGGCGGGCTTCTACAGCGCGGGAGAGCTGCGCTATGGCGAGCACGGGGACGTCGAGGTCGCGGGCGAGGACTTTGAGGCCGCGGCTGATCTCGGCGATCTCCTGCTGGCGGTTCTCCTGACGATTGCCCTGCCCGACCATCAGCTGCAGGTAGTCCACGACGACGAGCGAGAGCGGCATCTTGCCAGCGGCGTTCAACTGGCTGGCGAGGCGCCTGACTTTGGCCCTTATCTCCATCAGCGTGACGCCGGCGGTGTCGTCGATCCAGATCGGGGCGCGGCTGACCTCGGCCACTCCCCTTACCAACTTCGGCCAGTCCTCGGCCTTGACGTTACCACTCCGCAGTGCCTGCGCGGGAATTCGCGTGGTCTGTGAGATCAGACGTTGCACGAGCTGCTCCTTGCTCATCTCCAGGGAGAAGATCGCTACGGGCATTTTCTTCTCGCCAGAAGCGTGCCAGATAGCATTGAGAGCCATAGCAGTGTTGTGGACGCAGACATCGTTGGCGACGAAGTTGTGCGTGCCGGGGATGGTCAGGTCGTAGACTTGCCCCATCCCTAGCCGCTCGATGCTTACGATCTCGTCCCAGTACAAGTCGCTGTCGGCGAGGTCCCTGAGTCCTTGATCGTCGAGCGCGTCGGCGAAGCGGGACATCCGATCTTGCGAAAGGGCCCGCGTGCCGAAGTGCAGATTGTGACCCGGACCGAATCCCATCCTCCGGGACAACGAAGCCCACGACTGCCCACCGCGCGCACTGTCGATAAGCTTCCAGGCTTCGTGCGGGATGAGGTCCCGGTTCGTGTGCGGGCGCTTACCTTCGAGCGCGAGCGTGACCCGGCTGACGGCCTCTTCCTTACCGAAGATGCCGATACCACTGACGAACGCGTGGATAGACCTCGGCTCCGTAATGTTCAGTTGGAAAGCCTGACGCCGAGCCTGTCCGTACTTCACCGACCGCTCACAAAGTGCGGCGACCACCCCGAACCTCAAGAGCAGATGTTGCACCTGCCTGGCGAGCTTCTCGCTGACCGTGCAGTAGCCGAGCTGAGCCTGACCGCTGGTGAGGACCGTCGCCCAACCGTCGGTCGCGAAGAGCCGGTTGAGGAACAGCGCCAGCTCTTCGCGGGGAGCGCGGAAGACGGCGCCGGGTACGAACTTGTCTCTGGCCGCCCATCCCCACAAACCAAGCTCTTCCAACCACCGCCGCAAGCCGTTTGGCGCGTTCTTGCGCGCCCTGACCAGGTCCGAGACGTCTAGGTCCATGGAGTCAGCCAGCGCCTCACGCAACCGGAGGGAGGTGGCGGCATCGGGAACGGTCTTGCCCTGTGACCAGTTTGTCAAAGAAGCTGGACTAACCATCACGCGCCCAGCGATCTCCGCGGCAGGACGTCGCGACTCCAAGACTGCCCGGCGTAAGGTCCTGGCGAACATCTGCCGGTGCCGCCGCACGAGTATCCGATCGGCGTGGACGCAGAGAGTTGGCGTACGCGTGCCACCCGATATCTCTTCCCGCACACCGAGACCACCGAACTCATCGACGGCCGCGATGAAGTCTTCGCAGACTGCGGGATCGGCATTGGTGAAGCGCGGCACGCCGCCGGTCATGTTGCCGTCGCCAAGCATGTAGGCGAGTAGCTTTACGCGGTGGGAGCCAAGCGGCTCGCGGCCGAAGACCGGCATCCGGCGCGGGACGGCGACGTGGTCGCCGACCGAGAGTTCACCGAGCTTACGCCATCCCCCGACCGTAAGGAAAGGGTGGGTGAGCGTAGTCTTGATCTCGCGCCCGAGCCGCGTCTTTACCATGAAGACCGGTTTGACACCGTCGTCGACGTAGGCGCTGGGATGGGCCCAGGCGAACTTCAGGTCGTCGCCGAGGGTCATCAGGTGGCCCTGCCGCTGGGCGTAGATCTCCTCGATTGTGTTCACGCCACCGTCGTCGAGCACTATCTCGGCGTCCGCGCTCAGGCACTTGCCCATTGCTGGTCTCGCTGCGAGTATGATTAGGTCGCTTTTGTGGAAGCCGGTTGTGAGGCGGTCGAGGTCTTCGAAGCCCGTCTCGACCCCCGTTACCTCGCCCTCCTGCTCGTAGAGGCGTTGGATCATCTCGAGTGCCCCTGGCGCGAGCTCGGAGACTGGAGCGAGATGCTCCCTTAGCGTCCTGTTGGAGACGCCGTAGATTAGCTGCTCCGCAGAGTCGAGCGCCTCGCTCACGTTCTCGGGCTCCCCGAAGGCATCCTCTGTGATGCGGCTCCCAACGTCTATAACGGCCCGCAGGAGCGCCTTGCCGCGCACGATCTCGGCGTACCTTCCCGCGTTGGCCGCCGTCGGAACGCTCTCCACGATCTGGAAGACGTATGGCCTGCCGCCTACCCTCTCGAACTCGTTGACGCTCCTCAGCTCATTGGTGAGCGTGAGCTGGTCTATGGGATCACCGCGCGAGTACAGGCGCATCATGGCCCCGTAGATGATCCTATGCACCTCGGAGTAGAAGTCATCAGCCGCGAGTCGCTCCGCAACCGCGGCAACGGCCGTCTCAGAGACAAGCATCGCGCCTATGACAGCCCGCTCGGCATCCAGGTCGTGCGGCGGTACCCGGGCCGCCTCAGCCCCGGTCTCTACGCTGCGCATCCTCCCCCGACGTTCCATAACCTACCAGCATGCAGCAAAAAGGCCCCCGTTACAAGACGAGGGCCTTTACCCTATGGTTCAGATTGTGTCTGTACCTATTGTTGAGGTGTAGGGGCGCATGGGACGGGTTTGAAACCCGTCCCTACAGTTTGGGGACTACGATCACCTTGACGCTCGCTTCGACATCGCCGTGGACCTGGATGGGCACCTGATGCGTACCGAGGGACTTTATAGGATCTTCCAGGCGGATGCGGCGCCTGTCGAGGCGGATACCGCGGGCCTTTTCGACAGCGTCGGTGATGTTGGCCGCCGTGACGGAACCGAAGAGTCTCTCGTCCTCTCCAGTACGGGCCTCGATGGTAATAACGCTCTTGTTCAGGATATTGGCGATCTCCTCAGCCCTCTCGGCCAGACGCCTGTCCCTCTCCTCCGTCTCCTCCATCGTGCGGCGGGCCTCTTCTAGCTTACCCGGGGTCGCCACCTCGGCCAGGCCGCGCGGGATGAGGAAGTTGCGCACGTATCCGCGGCTCACGTCCACGATGTCGCCGCGCTGCCCGATTTTCTCGACGTCCTGGTTCAGTATTACCTGCAAGGCGGCTACCTCCCCACCACGTAGGGCAGCAACGCCATCTCCCTGGCGCGTTTGATCGCCGAGGCCGCCTCCCGCTGGTGCTGCGGGCACAGTCCCGTGACCCTGCGGGCCCTGACCTTGCCGCGGTCGGAGACAAACCGCCGCAGCAGGTTGTAGTCCTTGTAGTCGACGTAAGCGACGTTCTCCTTGCAGAACATGCAAGGCTTGCTCTTCGTCGGACGACCCCCGCGGGGCGGCCCGTTCCTCCTCTTACCCATTCTTTACCTCCGTGGTAGTCAGGCCGTAGCCTCGGTGGGCTCGGGCAGCGGCTTGTGGGCGTAGCTCGGCGGGAGCTTCACGACCATGTGCCTGAGCACGTCATCGGAGACGCGTAGCATCCGCTTCAGCTCCGTGAGAGTACGCTCGCCGGCGGTAAACTCCATGACCGCGTAGAAACCGTCCGTCCTGTGGTCTATCTCGTAGGCCAGCTTACGGCGGCCCCAGTGGTTGACCTCCCCGGCCTCGCCGCCCGTGCGCTCGATGATCGTACGAAATCGCCCGATGGTGTTCTCGACCTGCTCCTCGTCGAGCTCAGGGATCACTATGAGCATGGCTTCGTAAGTGTCGATGTTTGCCTCCTCCGGTCTAGTGTCGGCTTCTTCTACACGAAGAAGCAGGGGCTTATGGATTGTCCCCTAGTGTAACAGCGGGATCTAGCTGTTACAAACGTCGTGTCATAGAGATAAGGGGAGCTTATACCGCTGCTGCATTCAGCCCTCTATCGGTGTTTTTCAACTACAGTAGATCAAGCCTTGCGCCGTATGTAGGTGCAGGACGAGAATCGTTCGGTCATGAAAGGCCGGAACAAGAACTCTAGTGCGACCGGGCCTCCATAAGCTCCAGAGCGACGGATCTCGCCACATCGAGGGGCTCGCCGCTGCGACGCATCGCCGCCGTCGCGGTTGCGCCTTCGAGCAACAACAGCAACCGTTCCGCCAGGGTTTCGGGCTCGTCGAACCCCGCGCCTTTTGCCAGAGCAGCCAGGTGTTTCTTGACCCCCTCCTTGTGCCGCTGGGCAACGATGCGAGCCGGGTGGTTCGGGTCGGGGATCTCGGCCGCGGCGTTGGCGAACGCGCAGCCCCGAAAATCTTCTCCCACCAACCACTCCCCGTATGCCCCGAAGACAGCCAGAAGCTTCTCCCTGGGCTCGGCCACCCTCTCGGTCACCCCTTGCAGGTAAGCCCTCCACCGCTCGTCGCGGCGACGGAGGTACTCGGCGACGAGCTCGTCTTTGCCTCCGAAGCGGTTGTAGAGCGTCCTCTTTGAGACCCCCGCCCTCTCCGAGACGGTATCAACGCCAACGGCCCTTATGCCCTCCCGATAGAAAAGGTCAGAAGCCGCCTCAAGGAGCCGCTCCGCCCCAGGCCTCCTCCGTGTCGCAAGTTTTTCCCCACCTGCCCTCTGTTCCATCATCAGATCCTCGAAACTCTGTTCGCCTCGACTTCTTGATTATACAGGTCTGTGCATTTATACTTCGCGCACAAACTACACAGGTCTGTGTAGTTTGTAGAAGACGCCTATGTTGTCGATAGCCTGAGGACGTAGCGGACGTGCGAGTTCCTGATGGGGAGAATGGGGGGACGATCGCCTGGCTGGTGGCGCCGGGGCTGGCTTTGATCGCCGTCACCTACGGTCTCGCCCGTTTCGCTTACGGCCTGTTTCTGCCTGAGATGCGCGAGGCTTTCGAACTTTCCCCTTCCCTGCTGGGGATGATCGGGGCGGGGTCCTACCTCGGTTACTGTGTCGCGGTCGTCATCGCGCTGGTCTACACGTCGAGGACGGGGCCGCGCTGGTTGGCTGTTGCCGCTGGCGCGGTGGCGGTCGTTGGCATGGCCGTAGCGGTGAGTGCGCCCGCGGCGTGGGTGTTGGCCCTTGGGATACTGTTGGCCGGCAGCAGCGCGGGGCTCGCCTCCCCGCCGATGGGGGAGGCGGTCGCGCGTGCGATCCGAAAGAGCTTACAAGATCGGGCAAACGCCTTAATCAACTGCGGCACGAGCGTGGGGGTCGCGGTCTCTGGGCCAGCGGCGCTGCTCCTGACCGGTCAGTGGAAGATCGCATGGGCCGCATTCGCGCTCGCAGGACTCGTAGTCCTGGTGTGGAACGCGGTCGTCATGCCCCGTGGGGTCGTGGCAGACCAGGATGAGCACGAAAGCGGCGAAACCTACGAAGACGGCGCCGAGGCGGGCAATGGTTCGGGGAGGACGCGCCTATCCTTTTCTTATCTGATGGGAGCTCGCGCGCGCTCCCTGCCGCTCTTCGTGGCCGCGTTCGGCGTGGGCTTCGCCAGCGCCGTTTACTGGACCTTTTCGCGCGATCTCGTGATGGGGGCCGGAGATCTCGGCCAGACGGGCTCCACCCTCTTCTGGACGGTCATCGGGATCTCCGGGCTCGCCGGTGGCGCCGCGGGCGACCTGGTGAGGCGCTTCGGGCTCACGGCCGTGTTGCGCGGCGCGCTCGTTTCGATGGCCGCCTCGATCGCGCTGCTCGCGGTCGCCTCCGGCGTGCTCCCCTTGGCTTACGCGAGCGCGGCGCTCTTCGGTTCGACCTACATCATGCTCAGCGGCGTGGTCCTGGTGTGGTCGGTTGCCCTCTTCCGCGAGAGGCCGTCCGCCGGGCTCGGGGCCGGGTTTCTCTTGATCGCGATAGGACAGGTGGTCGGTTCTCCTGCGGCTGGAGCCCTGGCGGGGGCGACGAGCCCGCCTACCGCCTTCCTCTCGTTCGCGGTCGCGGCGGTGCTCACCGCTTGCGTGAGGCCCCACCCCGAAGACGCAGGCGCTTCTGCGTACGCTCCCGGTAGTTAAATCGGAAGCTAAGGGTTCGGGTTCACGGTTCGAGCCCCTTCCGGGTCTATACTCTGTCCGTGGAGAACGGAGCCGGCATCGCCGTCGAGACCGTGGGCCTTGAGAGGGTCTACGGCGAGGGTCCCAACGCTGTGCGAGCGCTCGAGGACATCTCTCTTGCGTTTCCAAACGGGGAGTTCGCAGCGATAATGGGCCCTTCGGGGTCTGGGAAGAGCACGCTCTTGCACATCCTCGGCGCCCTGGACAAGCCCACGTCGGGCCGAGTGGCCGTCGGTGGTACGGAGCTCTTTGGACTCTCCGACAGGAAGCTCACGCTGCTCAGGCGGGAGCGGATGGGTTTCGTGTTCCAGTTCTTCAACCTCATCCCCACTCTCACGGCAGAGGAGAACGTGCTCTTGCCCGTGCTCATCGCGGGCAAGAAACCTGGAAAGTACGCCAAAAGGCTGGACGAGCTTCTTGACCTTGTAGGGCTTACCGGGCGGCGGATGCACAGGCCCGACGAGCTCTCTGGCGGCGAGCAGCAGAGGGTTGCCATAGCGCGCGCCCTGATCAAACTCCCCGACATTATCCTCGCTGACGAGCCAACGGGGAACCTGGACTCGAGGACAGGCGCCGAGGTACTGGGACTGCTCAAAGAATCAGCGGCCCGCTTCGAGCAGACGATACTTATGGTTACCCACGACCCACGCGCCGCGGCGACGGCCGACCGGGCCGTCTTCCTCTCGGACGGCAGGGTGGTGGATGAGGCCACAGACCCCGACCAAGACGAGATCCTGGACCGCATCAAGACGCTCGAATCGGACATCTAGTGCCGATGGACAGGGAAGCGTGAAGCTCAGGCGCTTCTCCGGCCTGAGCTTCCGGAACCTACGTGCCAGGGTGCAGCGTACCCTGCTGACGGCCGTCGGCATAGTGCTCGGTGTCGGTATCGTCTTCGGTGTTCTCACCCTCTCCAACACCATGTCAGGCACCTTCAAAGACCTCTTTACCAGGGCCTACGGTTCTTCCGACCTCATCGTCACGGCGGCTGGCGGCAGCGGCGGATTCGACCAGAGAGCGGTCGAGAAGGTGCGTGGCTACGAAGGCGTAGGATCGTCAGCGCCCCGCTACTCGCTCTCTTCCTCGCTCATCCTCCACAAGAAGAAAACCAGCCAGCCCGAGGTCAGGAGCATGCGTCTCTTCGGCGTCGAGCCGAAGTCTGCGGGGCTCGCTACCGGCTTCGATCTGACCGATGGACATTTTCCCCGGAGCGGCAAGGAACTCACGCTCGACGGGGGGTCGGCCAAGAGCGCGGGGGTCGCGATCGGGGATACCGTCACGGTCGGAACGCCGGAAGGACCAAAGAAACTAAGACTCGTCGGGCTCTTGCGGATACCAGGCGGGTCCTTCGGCGGTCTCGCCTTCGGCATGGTGCCCCTGTCCTTCGGCCAGGAGGCTTTCGACAAACGCGGCCAGATCTCCGGTATCTCCGTCGAGGCCGCTGAGGGCGTCTCGGTCTCGGACCTCAGGGAGGGGCTTGATAAGAAGCTCGGGGAGGGCTTGCAGGTCGAGCGGTCCGAGACGCGCACCCAGCAGGTCAGCGGCCAGCTTCAGGGCTTCACGATCGCCCTTCTCTTCTTCGCTGGGACCTCGCTCTTCGTCGGCGCCTTCCTCGTCTTCAACGCCCTCTCGATGACCGTTCTGGAGCGGACCCGCGAGCTCGGGATGCTCCGCGCCCTCGGTTCGACGCGGACCATGATCGCACGTTCCGTCATCGTGGAGGCGATGCTCCTCGGCGTTCTCGGCTCGCTCCTAGGGGTCCTCTTCGGGTACGGGATGGCCAGAGGGCTCGTCTACCTGTTCGGCAAGGCTTTTCTGTTCGAGATCACAGCCCTGGTCCTGTCTCCCTTCGCCCTCGTCTCCGCCGTAGTCGTCGGCATAGCAGTGACTGTCGTCGCCGCCCTCTACCCGGCTCTGAGAGCGGGGAGGGTCAGCCCCGTAGAGGCGATGCGCGCCCGGTCGGGAGGGGTTACTGGCGAAGGTGGAGGTTCTCTTGGCTTCTCGGTCTTCGGGCCTGTCCTTGGGCTCTTGCTCGCCGGGGCTGGGGTGCCCTGGATCTACTACCTCGCCAAGAACCTCTCTTCCAACCTCGAAGGTCTTATCTACACGTCGGGGATCGTGGCGATCATCGCTGCCTTCCTCGGTATCTCCCTGATAATTCCAGTCCTGGTAAGGCCGCTCGCGGCACTCTTCTCGCCGGCACTAAGGCTGCTCTTCGGGGTCGAGGGTAGGATGGCCGCTGCGAACGCGACGCGCAACAGGGAAAGGACGGCGCTTACGGCGTCGGCCCTCATGGTCGGCATCTCGCTCGTGGTGGCGTTCTCGGCGCTAGGCGGCAGCCTCCTCGGTTCGATCAGGGACTACCTCGACGGCTCCCTCGGCAGCGATTACGTCGTGCAGCCCACGCAGCAGAACTCCGACGCCGGGTTCTCCGCGAAGCTGCCTGAGGAGATCGGCCGGGTAGACGGGGTCGAGAATACGACCAGCATCGTCTCGAGCTTCCGCCAGGACGGGAAGAAGGTGGACGCCGTCTTCGGGGTTGATGAGAACTATCCCGGGATCTTCCGCGTAAACTACGCCGCCGGAGGCCCCGACGCCTTCTCCAAACTGAAGGACGGCGGCGCCCTCATCGGCAAGCAGCTCGCCGAAGACCGCAAGCTCGGCGTGGGCTCCAGGATCGAGATTCCGGGTCCGAAAGGCAGGAAGAAGTACCCCGTCGAGGGCGTCCTCAAGAACGACGTCATCGGCGGTGGAACGGGCATCTATTTATCCAAAGAGGTCCTCGCCAGCGACTTCAACGAGACCGAGAGCGAGTTCCTGGCCGTGAAGGCCAGGCCTGGCTCCGACCGAGGCGCCCTGGAACGCAGGATCGAAGAAGTACTAAAGGACTACCCGCAGTTCACGTTGTACTCCAACGCCGAGTGGAAGGCGCAGATAGAGAGCGACTTCAACCGCCAGTACGTCTTCTTCTACGCCATCATGGGCGTCTCCGTGGCCGTCTCCGCATTCGGCGTCGTCAACACCCTCTCCATGAGCGTCTTCGAGCGCACCCGTGAGATCGGTATCCTAAGGGCCGTCGGGACGACGCGGCTGCAGATAGGCCGCCTCATCATAGACGAGGGGGTCGTGATCAGCCTGATCGGCTGCCTCGTCGGCGTTGCTTTGGGCTCTCTACTCGGCTACCTTTTCGTCCGTGGCTCTGGCGCTGGAGGGTTCGAGATCGACTTCTACTACCCCAAACTACCTGCCCTCGCGGCCCTGCTCTCAGGCCTGTTCATAGGCGTCTTCGCCGGCCTCCTCCCCGCCCGCTCCGCCGCCCGCAAGAGCATCGTCGAGGCCGTCCAGTACGAGTGAGTTCGCGGCAGGGTCGGTCTTCATCCCCATAAGAGATCGTCCCGCATCGCCGCGGGTAGCGTCAGGGGCTAGAATGGATCGGTCGTGGCTAGCAGACGTTGGGGAAGGGTTGCTCGATGGGCGAAGAACAGCGGGAGAAGAATAACCTCGACGACAGCGCGGTTCTAGAGTCCGTAACTTCGCAGTGGTGGGCTTTCTCTTCCTGCGCAGGCTATGTGGGACTTCAGGCGTCTCGTCTGGTGGCTTCGCGAGAGCGAGGGGGCGCCGGCAATCGGTGCGCTTGGCCACTCTCTGGGAGGCTACGCCGTCTCCCTGCTTGCCTCGCTGGAAGAAGACCTTGACTGCGTGGTGGCAGGCAACCCGGCGGTCGACCCCTCGCACCTGTTCTGGTCCAACGCGCTCGCCGTCGCGACCCACTCTTTGAGCGCCGAGGGGGCATCCGCGAGGAGACCTATCAGGCGCTGCTGCGCCCCGTCTCTCCGCTCGCGCTTGAGCCCGTGGTCCCGCACGAGCGCAGGGCCATCTTCGCCGGCGTCGTCGACCGCGTGGTGCCGCCGGTCCAGGCCCACAGCCTGTGGCGCCACTGGCAAGAGCCGCGCATCGGCTGGTACCAGGGGGCCCACCAGCGCTTTATACGCGCCGAGGAGGGCCGCAAGGTCCTCGAAGAGACCCTCCGCGCCGCCAACATGCTGCCAAGCGAGACGGCCGGGACTCCCTCTTAGCGGTAGGCGGAATTGGCGTAGTAGGCAAGGAGTTTCTCGCCGCCAGGGGCGGGCTTGTAGCCGCCACGGTCAGCCAGTACGAGTTGCCGCATCACGAGCGTCTGTACAGCGGCCCCATAATCGAGCGGTTCTCCGTCTCCTGCGAGACTTCGCGCTCTCGAGGTCAGGGTGTCTTCCGAGACGGTCGTCTCCGGGCTTTCGATAAGTACCCTGGCGACGAGCGGTACTGCAGCGAGCGGGATGACCTCGTTTATGGCCCGCATAAGGAGCAGGGCGAACTCCCTGACCTCTTTGATCCTGTCTTCGCGCCCAAGCCCTGCAAACGAGATACCGCGGAAGGTCGCGTACTCGCGGGCCGAGACCGGAGCCCCGAGGCCAAGGGCGGCGACCCCGAGGCGGAAACTACCTTCTCGCCGCGCCAGGATGAGGTTTCTGATCGCTGAGTCGGCCGTGGAGGCGAAGAACCCTCCGCGCCCCCTTACACCAGCCTCGGGACCGCCTGGCTGAAGGAGGCTGTGGTCCTCGAGCACCCAGTCGTAGTTGACGCCGACGGGCACGAAGACGATGTCCCCGGCATCGGGGTCGAAACGCCTGAGCGTGTAGTCGAGCAGCCCTATCTTCGGCTCGCGCGGTCTCCCGTCGCGGCTCAGCCCGCCCTCGGGGAAGATGGCCTGCGTGAGCCCGCCCTCGACGGCCATCTGGACGAAGCGTTCAAGAACACGCCGGTAGAGGTCGTCGCCGGAACCACGCCGCACGAAGTACGCGCCTGTGCCGCCGACGAGAGGTCCCAGCGGCCAGACGCTGGCCCACTCCCCAGCCGCGTAGCTGATGGCAGTCCGACGCGCCAGGAGGTGGGCCAGCAGGACGTAGTCGATGTTGCTCCTGTGGTTCATCACGAAGACCACGCTAGCACCCTCGGAAGCATTCTCGTCCAGAGTAGCGAGATCCCGATTCGGGTCGACGCGGACGTCGTAGAGGGACGTGGAGACCCGGGCCGCAAGCGGTAGACCGACCCTGAAATAAAGAAACGCGTTGAAGGAGGGTACGATCTCACGCGCGTAACGCTCGACCCTGGCCATCGCAACGGCCATCGAGATGCCGTTCGCTTCCGCGTAAGCCTCGGCAGCCACGACCAACTCCGGGTCGTGGGTGAGGCGGTGGATCAAAACCCCCCGCCGTGTCAGCTTGAAGGAAGGTAGCTCGATGCCCCTGCGTCCCACCTCCCTGACGACCCTCTCTGCCTTCTGCCTGAAGAACCATCGGACCGCTGGCACGAGCCTTCCACCAACCACAAACGCTCCGAACAAGAGCAAGACGAAGGCCAACCAGCCCCGCCGCCCCCCGTCATCGCCCACCATCACACTCTCCCCAACGGCCCGAACCCCGAAAAAGCGTAACCACCCGTCCCAGGCAAATATAACGCCAGCATCAGCCACACGAAAGCCCTTGACTGATAACGAACGCGGGTGAAGGGTTCGGTACGTCCGTTGGTCGGGAGTGGAGAGTAGTGAGTAGGGAAAATGGCATGGAACCGCCGACTCTGGAACTCCGGCGCCTGCGGGTCCAACTCCTCTTCCTGGTAGTGATCATCCGATTAGGTATGAAACCCTGACAAGCGAGGCCGCAGGCCGAAGCGTGCTGAAAGCGTAGGCGAAGCCGGAGCGTGCTGACAAGGCGCCCTAAAGGCGCCGTGCTGGCAAGCGACCAAAGGGAGCTTGCCGTGTAAGCGACTTTACCCGGGTGCGGGGTGAACGCTGTTAGCATCTGCAACGTATACTCTCGAGATGCCCTCGAAGAAGAAAGGTAGGTGCTCTGGCTGCGCTATCGGCTAGGCCGAAGAAGCGGGTGGCGGTGATCGGAGCCGGGATGGGCGGCCTGGCGGCGGCGATCCGGCTGGCAGCCAGGGGCTTCGAGGTCGATGTCTTCGAGAAGAATCAGCAGGTCGGCGGACGCGTTGGAAGGCTGGAGGCCGAAGGTTTCGCCTTCGACACGGGCCCATCGCTCCTCCTCATGACGGACACCTACCGCGAGCTTTTCCGCTCTGCGGGGCGGGATCTCGACGACTACGTGAGGCTCGTGCCGCTTGACGCCAACTACCGCGTGACCTTCGGCGACGGCGACGCCCTGACCATCAGGCGCACGCTCCCCGAGCTCGTAAAGGAGCTGGAACGCATCGAACCAGGCGTCACCCCGCGCTTCTACCGCTTTCTGGAAGACGCCTGTTACAAGTACCGACTCGGGCGCTCTGAGTTCGTCGAGCGCGATTTCGAGGGGGCCAGGGACTTCTTCGGCCTACGCAACCTCCGCCTCCTCCTGAAGACGAAGGCTGTCAACAACTACTACCGCAGGGTCTCGAAGTACTTCACCACAGATAAGCTGCGGCAGGCGTTTTCCTTGCAGACGATGTATCTGGGCCTCTCCCCCTTCGAGGCGCCTGCGGTCTACTCGCTCCTCCCCTACACAGAGCTTGCGGAGGACGGCCTCTGGTTCCCTGAAGGCGGGATGTACTCCCTCATCGAGGCGATGGAGAGGCTGGCGACCGAGCTCGGCGTGAGGTTCCACATGAACAGCCCGGTCGAGAGGGTCGTCGTTACCAAGGGCCGGGCGCGCGGCGTCCGGGTGGACGGCGGCGAGATAGAGGCCGACGCCGTGCTGGCCAACGCGGATCTCCCTTACGCCTACCGCGAGCTCCTCGGTGGGGCTGCGGACGGGGACTTCAAGCTCAGGAAGCGCGGGAAGCTGGAGTACACGGCCTCCGCGTTTATGCTCTATCTCGGGGTCGACGGGAAGCTTGGAAACATGGTTCACCACAACTTCTACCTCTCTGAACGCTACAGGGAGAACTTCGAGGCTATATTCCGGGACCACAAGCTGCCAGACGACCCCTCGTTCTACGCCGTCGTCCCCACGAAGACGGAGCCACGCATGGCCCCTGACGGGATGGAGAGCCTCTTCGTCCTCGTTCCCGTGCCGCACCTCGGGCCTAACGTGGACTGGGACCGCGACGGCGAGGCCTTCAAGGAGAAGGTCTACGGGCTGCTGGAGCGCCGGTGCGGGCTCGACAGGGAGCAAGTCGTCTACGAGAAGGTAAGAACGCCCCTCGACTGGCGGGACGAGTACAACCTGGAGGAGGGGGCCGCGTTCGGTATCGGGCACGGCATCTTCCAGGTGGGGTACTTCCGCCCGCCGATGGTGTCGAAGGCCGTCGAGGGGATGTACTTCGTGGGGGCGAGCACCAGGCCCGGGACGGGGGTGCCGCTGGTTACTATAGGCGCGAGGCTTGTGGCCGAACGCATAGAGCGCGAGGTCGGCGGCTCTTGAGGTTGGATCCCGCGGGCGGCAAGAAGCTCGACGGCGGGCTCTCGCTCGTCGAAAGCTACGATCTGTGCCGCAGGGTGCAAAAGGCGCACAGCAGGACATACTACTTCTCGACCCGTCTCTTCCCCGCAGAGGTCAGGCCGCGCGTGCACGCTCTCTACGCCTTCATGCGCTACGCCGATGAGATCGTCGACACCCCCCACGACCTGCCCCTGGACGCGCAGCTCTCCGTCCTCGAGGAGTTCGAGGCCGAGACCATGGCGGCCATCTCTGGGGAGGAAGTACCAAATCCCATCCTGCGCGCCTACGCCGACACGGTACGCACGTGCGGCATCGATCCCGAGACCATTACAGCGTTTATGGAGAGCATGAAGATGGACACCCGCGTCTTCCGCTACCAGACGTACCCTGACCTCGAGGCCTACACCTACGGTAGCGCCGCCGTCGTCGGCCTGATGATGTGCAGGGTCGTCGGGGTGGCCGACGGAAGGGCCGACCCCCACGCCGAGGCACTGGGCGTCGCCATGCAGCTCTCCAACTTTCTGCGAGACGTCGGGGAGGACTGGCGCCGCGGGCGGGTGTATTTGCCGCTTGAGGAAATGGCATGCTTCGGGTACACGGAGCGGGATCTCGCGTCAGGCGTCGTCGACGAGCGGTTCGTCGCGCTGATGCGCTTCGAGATCGAAAGGGCGCGCGGGCTCTACGAGGTCGCCGATGAAGGTATTGGCTACATCCCGAGGGGTAGGCGTTTCCCCGTCGTGGTGGCGCGCGAACTGTACGCGGCGATCCTCGACCGCATCGAAGCCCAGGACTACGACGTCTTCTCGCGCAGGGCGCAGGTCTCGCGTCCGGGGAAGCTGTTCGTTGCGGCCCGCTGTGCCGCGCGCGACCCAGGTGAGATCTCAGCCCGCGTCCGCCAGCGGACGATCTTCCGGGGCCGCGCAACCCGCTGACGTCGGATGCCGGATTGAAAATCCAGGCCTAGCGTGCTGTAATGACCCGGTCACGGGCCGCGTGAATCGGCTGTGACGCTCATCGAGAGCGGTGGAGGGACGGGCCCTTAGAAGCCGCGGCAACCGGCGGGGAGCTTACTCCTCGTGGCAGGTGCCAACTCCCGCGGAGCAGACTCCGGAAGATGAGGTTCATGGGAAGACGCAACCTCTCTCCTCCGCGCGAATGTGTGACGAAAACGAGAGAGGTTTTGCCTTGAGCCCGAACTTGAGAGAATTGTTCGATACGCGGGTCCTGATCGGGGACGGCGCCGTCGGCACGCTGCTCGGAGAACGCGGGGTCGGCTTCGGTCACCCTTACGCCCGCGCGAACCTCTCCCACCCTTCGATGGTCATGGACATTCACGACGAGTACCTGAGGGCCGGCGCGCATGTGATCGAAACCAACACCTTCGCCGCCAACCGCTTCAAGCTAGAGACCCACGACCTCGAAGACAGGATGCGCGAGGTAAACACGGAAGGCGCAGGCCTCGCCCTCAGGGCGGCAAAGAGCGTCGCCGGAGCCGGCGATAGGGCGCTCGTCCTGGGGGCCATCGGTCCTCTGGGACGTCCGCTTGCCCCCGTCGGGCCCGTCAGCCCCGATGAGGCCACGTCCGTCTTTCTGGAGCAGGCCGAAGCGCTCCTCGAAGGAGGGGCTGACGCTATCTTGTTGGAGACCTTCACGGACCTCGTCGAGTTGCGGCTAGCCTACGAGGCGGCCGAGGATCTCGGTGCGCCGGTCCTGGCTTACAAGACCTTCGTCGAGGACGGCGAGACGCTCGCCGAGGGCTTGCCTGAGAGGGCGGCGCGTGAGATCTCCTCCTGGGGCGCCGACCTTACGGGGGCGAACTGTACTGTTGGGCCGCAGCGGATGGTGGAGATCATCAGGCAGATGGCAGACGGCGCCGGGCCGGTGGCGGCTTTCCCCAACCCAAGCCTCCCCCAGCTCGTGGACGGCCAGATCCGCTTCAGGCGGCACACGGACCACTTCGCCCAGTACGGTGTGAAGCTCGCCGAGGCTGGCGCGCGGCTGGTTGGCGGCTGCTGCGGAACGACCCCGGCCCACGTCAAGGCGCTCTCGGAGGCGCTGCGAGACTTCAGGGTGGAAGGCACCGGACCGCGCCGCCCCGTGGCCGTGTTCGAGCGGGCTGAGGGGGTTGAGGTCCAGGCCGAGCCCGTCTCTGAGTTCGCCGGGCGACTGCGGGCCGGGTTCGCCGTCACGGTCGAGGTCGATTTGCCGCGTGGCAACGAGATAACGCAGGTCGTCGAGGCGGCGCGGCGCCTGAAGGAACGTGGCGTCCACGCCATAGACATCTCCGACGGCGCGCGGGCGAGGCTCAGGATGCACCCCGTCGCGGCGGCCAGGATCGTGCAGGATGAGGCAGGCATCGAGGTCGTCTCCCATATCTCCTGCAGGGACAGGAACATCATAGGGTTGCAGGCCGACTTGCTCGGGGCGGCAGCATTGGGAGTAAAGAACATCCTCGCCGTGACGGGGGACCCGGCCCAGATCGGGGACTACCCGGAGGCTACCTCGGTCTTCGATACCGACTCGGTCGGCCTCGTCCACGTCCTCTCCAGAATGAACCAGGGAGTGGACCTCGCAGGCAACCCAATAGGCGAGCCTCCTGGGTTCCTCATCGGGGCTTCATTCAACCCAACGGCAGAAGACCTGGACGAGGAGATCGGAAAGCTCAGGCGCAAGGTCGAGGCCGGGGCGCACGCCTTCTGGACGCAGCCTGTCTTCGAGATAAGGGCCCTGGAGAACGCCCTCGAACGTATCGGAGAGGACGAGGTCTGCATCCTGCTGGGCCTCATGCCGCTTCGGAGCGCCAGGCAGGCGGAGTTTCTCCACCACGAGGTACCAGGGATACATATCCCAAGGCACGTCCGCGAGAAGCTCGCCGCGCTCTCGCCCGAGGACGCCCCGAAGTACGGTGTCGAGGTCGCCCAGAAGCTGCTCGCCGATGCGCAGCCCCTCGTCGGCGGGGCGTACATAATGCCGCCAGCCAGCGCCCCCGACCTCGCAGGGGACGTGGTCGACGCTATAAGCGTCAGAAGTTGAGCGGATGGAACGGGGTTTGATGGTGCTTCAGGGCACGAAGAACGTAGAGAGGCAGGGCCGGTTATCCGATCTCCGGGCGCTGTTGAAGCGGCGCATCGTGGTGCTCGACTGCGCGATGGGGACCATGATCCAATCTTACGAACTCTCTGAAGACGACTACCGTGGGGAGCGCTTCGCGGACCATCCCGGAGAGCTCGGGGGCAACAACGACCTGCTTTCGATCACCAAGCCCCACATGATCCGCGCCATCCACGAGGCGGCGATGGACGCCGGCTCCGACATAATCGAGACCAACACGTTCAACTCGACCTCAATAGCCCAGGCTGACTACAAGACGCAAGACCTTGCTTACGAGCTGAACTACGAGGCGGCCCGCCTCGCCCGCGAGGCGGCGGATGGTTACGCGACGCCCGAGAGGCCGCGCTTCGTAGCCGGCGCCCTCGGGCCGACGAACCGGACGGCCTCGCTCTCGCCCGACGTCAACAACCCCGGCTTCAGGAACATAACCTTCGACGAGCTCGCCGAATCGTACGCGGAGGCGGCGCGGGGCCTTGTAGAAGGCGGTGCTGACCTGCTGCTCGTCGAGACCATCTTCGATACGTTGAATGCCAAGGCGGCCATCTTCGGGATCGCGGGTTACCTCGAGGAGGAGGTCCTCGACGTGCCTGTCATGATCTCAGGTACGATCACCGACGCGAGCGGACGCACGCTATCGGGACAGGTTACGGAGGCTTTCTGGAACTCCGTGCGCCACGCGGAGCCCGTAAGCGTTGGCCTCAACTGCGCGCTAGGGTCGAAGGAGCTGAGGCAGTACGTAGAGGAGCTCTCCCGGATAGCCGGAGTGCCCGTAAGCGCCTACCCGAACGCGGGGCTTCCGAACGAGTTCGGTGAGTACGACGAGACGCCCGAGATGATGGCAGCCGAGGTCGGGGAGTGGGCAGAAGCCGGCTGGCTGAACATCGTCGGCGGCTGCTGCGGCACGACACCCGAGCACATAAGGGCGATAGCCGAAGCCGTCTCTGGCCACCCACCGCGTGAGATACCGGAGATCCCGAAGAAACTGCGACTCTCGGGGCTCGAACCGTGCAACGTCGGGCCCGACTCGTTGTTCGTGAACGTCGGCGAGAGGACCAACGTTACGGGCTCTGCGCGGTTCAAGGACCTCATACTTGAAGACGATTACGAGACGGCCCTCGAGGTGGCACGCCAGCAGGTCGAGAACGGCGCCCAGGTTATAGATGTCAACATGGACGAGGGGATGCTCGACGGCGAGGATGCGATGGTCCGTTTCCTCAACCTCGTGGCCTCGGAGCCGGACATCTCGCGGGTGCCCGTCATGATCGACTCTTCCAGGTGGTCCATCATCGAGGCCGGCCTGAAGCGGGTGCAGGGTAAGCCCGTCGTCAACTCAATCAGCCTGAAGGAAGGCGAGGAGGAGTTCGTAAGGCAGGCGCGGCTCTTGAGACGGTACGGTGCGGCGGTGATCGTGATGGCCTTCGACGAGAAGGGCCAGGCCGACTCGAAGGATAGGAAGGTCGAGGTCTGCAGGCGCGCCTACGAGATCCTCACGGAACAGGTCGGCTTCCCTCCAGAGGACATCATCCTCGATCCCAACGTCTTTGCCATCGCCACGGGTATCGGGGAGCACGACAACTACGGCGTCGACTTCATCGAGGCGGTGCGTGAGATCTCCCGGACCCTCCCCCACGCCAAGACCTCTGGCGGCATCTCGAACGTCTCGTTCTCGTTCAGGGGCAACAACCCCGTGCGCGAGGCCATCCACGCGGCCTTCCTGTACCACGCCATCGAAGCTGGCCTGACCATGGGCATCGTGAACGCCGGCCAGCTCGCGGTCTACGATGAGATAGAAGCAGAGTTAAGCGAAGCCGTCGAGGACGTCGTATTGAACCGCAGCCCCGACGCAACGGAACGACTGCTTGCCCTGGCTGAGAAGTATCGAGGCCAGGGCGACGCCGCACAGGAGGAGAAGGAAAGGGAGTGGAGGGGTTGGCCTGTGGAGAGGCGGCTCGAGCACTCGCTCGTCAAGGGAATAGCCGAGTTCGTCGAGGAGGATACCGAGGAGGCGCGCCTCGGGGCCGAGCGTCCGCTCGACGTGATCGAAGGTCCACTCATGGACGGGATGAACGTCGTTGGTGACCTGTTCGGGTCGGGGAGGATGTTCTTGCCGCAGGTCGTTAAGAGCGCCCGCGTAATGAAGAAGGCCGTGGCCCACCTCATCCCGTATATCGAGGAGGCCCAGGGCGAGGTCCGCAAGTCCAACGGCACGGTGGTGATGGCTACCGTCAAGGGCGACGTGCACGACATCGGGAAGAACATCGTCGGGGTCGTGCTCCAGTGCAACAACTTCGAGGTCATAGACCTCGGCGTCATGGTGCCGTCGGCGAAGATTCTGCAGGTTGCGAGGGAGAAAAACGCGGACGTCGTCGGGCTCTCAGGCCTAATAACGCCGAGCCTCGATGAGATGGTCCACAACGCAAAAGAGATGCAACGCGCGGGTTTTGGTATTCCACTCTTGATCGGCGGGGCGACCACCTCCCAGACGCACACGGCCGTCAAGATAGCACCAGGCTACGAGCAGCCCGTGATCCACGTCAAAGACGCCTCGCGCGCCGTTGGCGTGGTCCAGAACCTGGTGAGCGAAGGACGCAAGGACGCCTACGCCGCACAGGTCTCCTCCGACTACGAGGAGGTCCGCCGCAAGCACGCGGGCCGCCGCTCGAAGACGAAGCTCGCGACCCTGAAGCGGGCGCGGACCAACAGGATGAAGATCAATTGGGAAGGCTACGCGCCCCCGAGACCGAACGCCCTCGGCGTGCGGACGTTCGACGATTACGCCCTTGAGGACATCCGCGCGTACATAGACTGGACGCCTTTCTTCCACTCCTGGCAACTGAAGGGTAGCTATCCGAAGATATTCGACGACCCCGAGAAGGGTGAAGAGGCCACGAAGCTCTTCGCCGACGCGCAGGGTCTTCTCGACCGCATCATAACCGAGGAGTGGCTGAAGGCCAGCGCTGTCTTCGGCCTCTTTCCCGCGAACGCCCTGGAAGACGACTCGATAGAGGTCTACACGGACGGGACGCGCAATGAGGTGCTCGCCGACCTCCATTTCCTGCGCCAGCAGAAGCAGAAACCGCCTGGCCGTCCGAACCATTCGCTCGCCGACTTCGTCGCCCCGAAGGGCACTGGTCTCGAGGATCACATCGGGCTCTTCGCCGTAACGGCAGGCCTTGGCGCCGACGAGGCTGCGCGTCACTTCGAAGAGGAGAACGACGACTACAACGCCATCATGGTCAAGGCGCTCGCCGACAGGCTGGCCGAGGCCCTCGCCGAGCTGCTGCACGGTCGGGTCCGCAGGGAGTTCTGGGGCTACGCGGCGGATGAGACGCTAGGCAACGAGGCTATGATCAGGGAGGAGTACCGCGGCATCCGCCCGGCCCCTGGATACCCGGCCTGTCCCGAACACACGGAGAAGCGCACCCTCTGGAGATTGCTCGACGCGGAAGCCAACGCCGGCATAACACTAACCGAGAGCTGCGCGATGTCGCCAGGGGCGGCGGTCAGCGGCTACTATTTCTCTCACCCTGATTCCAGGTACTTCGGCGTAGCCGAGATCGGGCGCGACCAGGCCAAGGATTACGCCGAACGCAAAGGCTGGACCCTCAAGGAGGCCGAGAAATGGCTAGCCCCCAACCTCGCCTACGATCCGGCAGAGCCGAGCGCCAACGGGGCTACAGAAGTCCCGCAAGCCGTGAACAAATAGCCAAAAAGCTGAGAGCGAGGCCGGCAGGCCAATGCGTGCTGCCTACCCGTTCAGGTTTCCTTCCCTCTCCGACCTGAGCCTGGGGTCGGTGCCTGGGACGGAGCGCCGGATAAAGCGCTCCGTCCGCTCGTAGAAGCGGATGCGGTCAAGCAGCGGGTTCCAGAACCCCGCCGTGATGCAGTAGTAGGTGTCGTAGGGGCTCTCGTGGTGGATGTCGTGGTGTGCTCTCTGGAGAGGATCACACCGCGCTCCTGGAGCCAGCCTACGAAGGCTGGCGGGGTGTCCATGTGCGCCCACTTGTGAAACTGGTTGGTCAGGAAGGCGGCGAGGCAAACAAAGAGGAAGACCGTCCCGAACAGATACCCGTAGTACCAGGTCTCGAGGGGTACGACGACCCATACGACGAGCATAAAGGGAAGACTCGCGAGGCTGTTGTTGCCGTTGGCGTCGACGAAGTCGTTGCCGACTATCCCTTTCGGATCGATGTGGTGCTCGCGGAACGGTTGGATGAAGTTGGGCCCGAGGATCGGGGTGTCGTAAGAACCGAAGTTGTCGGCGAGGAAGTGCACGAACCCGGAGAGGAAGTCAGCGGCAAGGTAGGCCAGGACTGCCAGAATAGGCACCAGCCACAGGTCGCCGAAGTTGATCATCCCTCCGTAGATCTCGACGCCTATCAGCAAAATGAGCAACACGAAACTCAAGATACCGAAGACTTCCAGTAGATAATGGCCTCTGCTGGTCTCTGGGCGGGCCCGCTCCTCTGTAACCTGGTCTTCCTGGATCATATACAACTTCCTTCGCGGGGAATACGGAAAGGAATTGTCCCTGGATCATAGCGGAAGAGATCCCCTGCCGGAAGGCGAATCTCAGAGCGATTCATCATACGCACCTCCAGGCACAGTAACCGTTGCTCCATGGTACTAACGGAACCGGACCTCCTCGAAGCCCAGGGTGGTAACGAAGGCGCGGATGCTATCCTCTGCGTTCTGTTCTGCGGAATCCAGGATCTCGTTCTCACGCGCGGCGTCTTTGATCTTCCCCACCGCCAGCAGACGCGCCTCTTCGACGAGATCATCATCTGGGTGGACGTTCAGGGGGCTCAAGTCGCGGTCGTAGACGCGTGTCTTCCCTTCGTCGAGGCTTGCGGAGAGGATCTCGGGTTCGGGCAAATCGATGGTGACGGTGTCGCCGGCAACCCTCACATCATCCTTATGAACGTCGCCGAGATCAACCCCCGCCTCGACGTTCCCGGTCGCTATCACGAGCACCTTCTCCCCGTTGAACACGCGCTCCCAGATGTCACCGCCGGATTCCTTCGTAACAGGCACCGACTCGGTCCAGCGCACCGTGGCGAGCTGGTCCAGCTCCCTTATCCCTTCCACCACAACGGGCCCCGTCGAAGTTCGCGGTGGCTTCTCCCCGAGTAGCCGTCCCACCAGCGGCAGCTCCGGACCGTAGCGGGCGAACCCGACGCCGAGCGCGGCGCCAAGGACGACGATGACGAGCGCAAGAACCAGCGTCGTCCCCACACCGCCGCCTTTCCCGCCCATGTCCTACCCTTCCGATAGTCTAGATGCGACAATTCTACACTGGGGAATCACCGAGCGAAGCTCTGGCCTCGGCCTCCTGATGCCTCTACGCCTGAATATTCGTCTGGCGCCAGCGAGTATGGTCGCCAAGGCCCTCGGCCTCCGGGAACTCCTCGCCTTTCGAGAGCTGGACCCGGATGGGCGGCAGCATGGTTCCTCTGTCGCAGATATAGGTGCCCGAGATGGGGGCTTTCTCGCCGGGGCCGAAGGTTGGCCCGTAGGGTCTGTAGCGGGCGATTATGTCTTCGAGGCTGGCCATCACAGGATCACGGAGCGGGCCTCGTTGAAGCCAGGCGTCTCCTCGAGGGCGGTCAGGACTTCCTCGGGGACTGGTTCATCCACGGTGACGGCCATCGCCGCGCGGGAACCAGGTTCTCCGCGCCCGACGGCCATGTTGCCGATGTTGATACCGTGCTCCCCGAGAATGCCGCCGAGCTTGCCGATCATACCGGGCCTGTCCTCGTTGCGGATGAAGAGCATGTGCTTCTCGGGCACAACGTCGAAGTCGAACCCCATCGCCCCGACGAGACGCGGCTGCATCCTGGGCCCGAAGAGAGTCCCGCTGACGGCGATCTCGCCCATGCGCAGTTCCACGAGGCTCGTGTAGTCGGCGCTCTCCGCGGACCGCGAGGTCTCGACCTTGAGCCCACGCTCCCTGGCGAGCGCGGGCGTGTTGACGAAGTTCAACGGCTCGAAGACCATCGGCGCGAGGAGCCCTTTCTGGGCCGAGACGTCGAGGAGGCGCGTGTCGAAGCCAGCGACCTCTCCGTGGTATTCGATCTTCAGTGTGTCAGTGGTCTGGTCCGTTAGTTGGTAGAGCATGCTTCCCAGCGCCTCGCACAACCCGGAGAACTGGGCGACGAACTCGGCGCCCTCCCCCATCGGCACGGGGGCGTTTATGGCGTGAATCGGGACGGCGCCCCGCAGGGCCGTTGCGACCTGTTCTGCGGCCGTTATGCCAGCCCTGTCCTGCGCCTCCGCGGTGCTCGCCCCGAGGTGGGGCGTTACGACCACGTTGGGGAGCGTGAAGATCGGGGACCGGGTCGTCGGCTCCTCGGCGAACACGTCGAGCGCCGCGCCAGCGATGGTGCCCTCCTTTAGCGCGTTGTAGAGATCCGTCTCGTCCACGATGCCGCCGCGCGCCACGTTTATTAGGAAGGCGGTCGGTTTCATCCTGGCCAGCGAGTCCTCGTTCACGAGCCCCACCGTCTGCGGGGTACGCGGTACGTGCAGCGAGACGAAATCGGCCCCTTCGAAGACCTCATCCGTGGTCTCGGCCCGCTCGACGTTCACCTGGCGCATCCTGTCTTCGGAGACGTAGGGATCGTAGGCGAGGACCCGCATCCCCATCCCGAGGGCGCCGCGCGCAACGATGGCGCCGACGTGGCCGAGCCCGATCAGGCCAAGCGTCTTACCCGAGACCTCAACGCCCTTGAAGGCGCTCCTCTTCCATTCACCATCCCGCAACGAAGAATCCGCCGCGGGGATGCGCCTGGCGGAGGCGAGCATGAGCCCAAGGGTGTGCTCCGCCGCGGCAACGGTGTTGCTCTCGGGGGCGTTGGCGATGATGACGCCGCGTTTGGTGGCTGCCTCTATGTCTATGTTATCCACACCGATGCCCGCGCGTCCGATGGCTTTGAGGTTATCCGCACGGTCTATCACTTCGGAGCTCACCTGCGTGGCGCTGCGGATGATCATACCGTCGTAGTCCCCGATGGTCTCGAGCAACTCCTCAGGGGTGAGGCCGAGGCGGACGTCTACCTCGAAGTCCTGCTTTAGAAGCTCTATGCCTGGGTCGGCGAGCTTCTCGGGGATGAGGACCTTCAAGCGGTCACCCCGCTCCTTGAGAAGACCCTCTGGGCAGCCCCGACGCCCCTGCCGAGTTCGACCGGGTAGTCAAGGGCCTCGAGCGCAAGCTCCGTGGCCGCGATCGTGACGATGATGTCGAAGGCGTCGAAGTACCCACAGTGTCCGATGCGGAAGATCCTACCAGCCATCTCGCCCTGCCCCCCGGCAACCTGTATCCCGTGATCGCGGAAGATCATACGCACCAGCTGCTTGCCGTCTACGCCATCTGGTACCCAGGCGGCGGTGACGGCGGAGTTGAGGTCCTCGTCCGGTCCGAAGAGCTTGAGGTCCATGCCCTTGATCCCCGCCCTCGAAGCCCTGCCGAGCATGACGTGGCGCTCGAAGACGTTCTCGACGCCCTCCTCGATAAGCTGCTGCAGGGCGACGTCGAGCTGGATGATGAGGCTCACCGCGGGCGTCCAAGCCGTCTGCGCAGGATCCTTCTCATAAGCTTTCCTGGCCGCCGTCCAGTCGAAGTAGTAGCGTGGCATCCGCGACTCCTCGTGCATCCGTATGGCCCGCTCGCTGACGCTTACGAAGCCAAGGCCCGGGGGCGTCATGAGCGCCTTCTGAGATCCCGCGACGACCACATCGACGCCCCACTCGTCGGTCCTTAACGTACAGGCCCCGAGCCCGGAGACCGCGTCGACGATGGTGACGACGTTCTGCGCGGCCCTGGCGAAGCCCTCGATGTCGTTGACGGTGCCGGTCGAGGTCTCGGAGAGCACGCAGATGGCGGCCTTTATCTCGGGGTCGCCCGCCAGCGCCTCTGCGACCTCGTCGTTGTCGGCCTTCTCGCCCCACTCGTACTTCGGTTCCGTGACCTCGAGCCCGAAGGCGCGGGCCATCTTGACCCACCGGCCCCCGAAGTTGCCGTTGTTCACGACCAGGACCTTATCTCCAGGGGAGAAGAGGTTCTGGATCGCACCCTCGAAAGCCCCCGTCCCGCTCGCCGCATACGTAAAGATGTCGTTCTGCGTCAGGAATACTCGTTTGAGGTTCTCGTTCACCCGCGTGAACACCTCACCGAACTCAGGCGTCCTGTGGTGGATGATCGGTAGCGCCCCCGCCGCTGAGACCTCGGGCGGTATGGGAGTCGGACCAGGAGACATAAGTCGGTACTTGTTCATCATCGGTGCTGAACTTCCTCTCTTACCGCGAACAACTGAACGCTTATTTTAGACACGATCGTTGCCGATGGCTACATACTGGGACATCTCTTTTACAAAGTGTTGCTTTCAGCCTCGCCGAACGAACCCTGTTGGCCAGATATCGTCGCCCTCACACTAGCGAACTCCCGTGTACTCGCGCAGCCGCTCCTCGAAGACGCTCTGGCTTTCCTGCAGTCCTCCCGGACGGTTTCGGGCGTTCCACAGGCGGCGGTGCTCTCCGAGGATGGTGCGCATCTCGGAGGCTAGCTCGTCGCGTTTCTCGGCTGAGTCGATGGTCCCTTCGAGCATCGCCTTGCCCCGCTCACAGGCGTGCAGCATCATCCTGGCTGCGTTGGCGAACTCGTCGCGTACGATCCCGGCGTCTTCCCTGTCCATGCGAGCATTGTCGAGCGGCTCCATGATGGAGTGGATGTGCTCGATGGTTGCTTTCAGGCTGTCGACGGTTACTCCGTCGGGGAGCGGGCTTTCTGGGGTCTGGGTCAGCAGGTGGAAGAGGACCGTCGCGTTTTCCTGGGGTGGTCCCGCTTTGTCGTGGGCGTCCCCGAGGTCGTGGCTCAACGTGCCCATGACGCGTGCCCTGTCGCGGAAGGCGTGGAGGTCGAGGGCTGAGGTGAAGTCTTCGCCCGTGTTGGTCTCGTGGCACCAGGACAGCGCGGCCCCCGCGGCGAAGCCTGGGTAGCTCACCGGCAGGTATTGCGTATGGCCGTTGTCACCCCAGTCGGTGGTGAGGACCCCGATGGCCCCGTGTCTCAGGCCGTTCTTGGTCGCGTCGTTGACGTTGGCGAGGCAGTTGGAGGTGCGTCCTGCGATGGCGTTCCACGAGGAGGTGCCTGGACACACGAAGAACGGTATGCCCGAGCGTGCGAACTCGGCGCCATGCTCGTCGAAGGGATGTTCGGCTTCGTAGCCCCACTCGAGCACCACGACGTCCCCGGGTAGCTCAGGCACCAGTTCGGGGTGTTGGATGATGATGTCTCCCCAGAAGTGCATCGTGCGGCCGTGGCGTTTGACGAGTTCGTGGATGCCGAGCAAGTATTCGAGGTAGACGCGGCCAGCGCCCTCCTCTTCGACGGCCCCCGCGCTCCTTCCAACGCCAAGGTCCCACGTCTCGTCGCAGCCGACGTTGAACTTTTCGCTCGTGAAGTGCGGCAGGAGTTCCGAGAATAGCCCTTCCATGAGCTCGGTGCTGCGCCGGTCCGTAGGGTTCAGGCTGAAGGGTGGCATCCTTGTAGTGTGCCCTTGCAGGGTAAGGTCGAAGCCGTCGGGACACTCGGCCAGGTGGTTGTAGCGTGGCAACGTGAGCCAGCGGTGCATGTGTCCGAAGGAGTTCTGGTTCGGCACCAGTTCCACGAAGCTCTCGCGGCAGTAGGCGTCAAGACGGAGGATGTCCTCGCCGGTCATCGGGCTCGCCTGGGCCCACACCTCGCGGTGGTTCTCGTAGGCGAAGGTGTGCTCCGTGTAGAGTTCGAGGTGGTTGATCTTCCACCCGGATAATAGGTCTACCAGAGCGAAAAGTGTCTCTAGCCTGGGAACCTTGCCCCTGCTGACGTCGAGCATCACCCCGCGCGAAGGAAAATCCGGAGAATCTTCGATCTCCCCCGCTGGCAACACCCCTTCGCACTGGCGCAGCATCTGCACGAGCGTCGCGACGCCGTAGAACGCCCCGGCCTTATCGCCGACCACGAGGTCTAGGCCGTCGCCGGAGATTCGCAACCTGTAGCCCTGGATGGGGATGCTCTGGTCAGGCGTGAGCCCGATCCTGGCCCCTACAGGAGAAGCATCGGCACCTCCCGCCCGCAACGTCCAGCCGACCCGCTGGCTCTCCCGGAGCGCCCGCTGCAAGGTGCTGGCTACGGGGGACAACGACGCGGCGTCCCCCTGACAAACGATCTTCGAACCGCTGGTGAGCCGGAAGGCGCCAGGCCTATGGATGACGGAGCGCGGCTTCGGAAGTAGGATCATGTCTTCCATAGATACCATTGCCTCGCTGACTCCCCCTCCTGGGATAGACTTTTTCCCACTGTATAGAACAAGGCCAGGCCACCTGCTACCTTGGTTCGGGAAGAATAAACTGCGAGATTTGCGAACCTCAGCCCTTTCACCGGAAGGAAGAGTTGAATGGACCTCGAGGAAGTCGGCCGTTACTGGGACGAGAACGCCGAGGTGTGGACGGAGCTGGCGCGCGCCGTCTACGACCATTACCGTGACGGCCTGAACACCCCTGCCTTCTTCGGGATGCTCCCCAGCGTAGACGGTCACTCTGGCCTCGACATCGGCTGTGGGGAGGGGCACAATACCAGGCTGCTCGCGCGGCGAGGTGCCCGCATGACCGGGATCGACATAGCGAGGACCTTCGTCCGTAACGCAAGAGAGGCAGAAACAGAACAGCCCCTGGGCATCGACTACGAGCTTGAGAGCGCCGTGGACCTGCCGTTCGAAGAGGCGAGTTTCGACTTCGCGACGGCCTTCATGAGCCTCATGGACATACCCGAGACGGATCTTGTACTGGCGGAAGTACTGCGGGTGCTAAAGCCCGGGGGTTTCTTCCAGTTTTCCATCCCCCATCCCTGCTTCGACACGCCGCACCGCAAGACCATCTACGACGAAACCGGACGCGTGCACGCCGTCGAGGTCGGTGAATACTTCCGAGGACGAGAGGGGGAGGTCAAGGAGTGGCTATTCTCCGCCGCTCCTTCGGAAGTCCGGGAAGGCTTGCCTCCCTTCCGCGTCCCCGTGTTCATGCGGACCCTGAGCTCGTGGCTAAACAGGCTGGTCGAGGCAGGGTTCGTGCTGGAGCGCTTCGGCGAACCGTATCCGGACGACAGAGCCGTCCGCGAGCGTCCCGGGCTGCAAGACGCGCAGGTCGTAGCCTACTTCCTGCACGTCAGGGCGAGAAAACCAGCGGGAATACAGAGCTAGCCGAAGCCAGCGCCTTCGAGTGCGGGTAGTGCGGTCCTGGCGTAGCGGGCGGTGTAGGCAGTATCTGCGCGGTCGGGGAACTCGGTGGGCTCCCTGCTCTCGAATTCCCTGGCACCGATCCCCGTACGGATGCGGCCTTCGGCGAGGTCTATTCTAAGGGTGTCACCGTCGCGGAGCAGGGCGAGCACGCTGCCCTCAGTGGCCTCGGGAGTGAAGAGGGAGATCCAGGTCCCCGCAGCTCCTTCTGCCGCGAGCCCGTCTGTGAGCACGGGCACCTCGAGCCCCTCCTCCCGCAAAGCCTGCCCAAGATCGTCGAGCCTTGGCAACCCCGGTCCGCCGCGCGGCCCGCAGCCTCCCACCACGATCAGCGCTCCCTCTCCGACCTCACCCCGGCTCACTCCCGAGACGGCCTCCTCCTCGGACCCGAAAACGCGGCAAGATCCCGACGCCTCCTTCACGCCCGGGCGGACGCGGCAGACAGCCTCGGCACCAGACGCCCTTGCCATGACGAAGACAAGCCGTGCGTACTCGTCCGGCGGAGGCGGCGCGGACGGCAAGTCTTCCTTGAGAGTGCCTGCCACGGTAGGGATGTCGTGCAGCGCGTCGCCGAGCGAGGAGAGCAGATTAGGTACACCATGCTGCCGCAACCATTCGGGGGCGACCTCGGGGGTCTCGGGGGTGAGGACCCGGATCATCTGGTCGAACCCGGCGACGCGCGCCTCGCTTGCGAGCGCCGCGAGATGGACGGGAAGTTCCGGTCCACCGCCGGCAGTAATGCCAGATCTGAGCGCGTTGGCAAGAGAGAAGTTGTCGATCAGCCCGTGAGGGTGTAATCCGTCCTTCTCGGCGAGCGAGACGGCCGTGCTCGCTGGCTCTTCTATGACCGGCGCAAGGCCAAGCCCGACGAGGGCGGCGGAGAGAGATGGGCTGGCCGCCGTCGGCGCGCAGACTGTCGGGAGATCCAGGCGCAGGGCGGCCACTAGCATCCCGGCAAAGTCCTCCAAACGGTCAGCGTGCAGCAGCATACCGTCGAGGTCCATGCCTGAGCAGCGGATCTCTACGAGATCAGATATCCATTCGCGCGCCAGCGCGACACCACCAGCGGGCCGGATGGCCGGCATGCCTAGCGGTACTGGCTCTCCCCCAGCGTCGCGGACGGCATCGGGGAAGCCCGAGGGTTCGAAGAAAGGGACGCCGATGCGCGGGGCGTTCAGGGCGGTGGGGCTCTAGGAGCCCAGTTTGTCCATCAGGAGCTCGCGGACCCTTCCGCCGTCGGCGTTGCCGCGGGTCGCCTTCATGACCTGTCCTACGAGGAAGCCGACAACCTTCTTGTCTCCGTTACGGACACGTTCCGCTTCGTCAGGGTTGGCGGATATCGCCCCGTCGACGACGCCTGAGAGCTCGTCCGAGTCGACCGAGGCAAGACCCTCGCGTTCGACGACGGCTGACGGGGAGTCTCCGGTCTCGAAGACCGTGTCGAGGACCGTCCTCGCCGCGGAGCGGGAGACCTTGCCGGCGGCGACCAGTTCGATCAGCTCTCTCACATGCTCCGGCTTTACCCTGGAGTCGGAGATCTCCGTACCCGCCTCGTTGAGTAGCGCACGCAGGTCACCGGAGATCCAGTTAGACGCCTGTTTGGGGTCGACCTCCGCCGCGACCGCTTCGTAGAAAGATGCCAGATTCCTGTCCACCGTAAGTACCCTGGCATCGTACTCGGAGAGGCCGTATTGCTCGACGAAGCGGGCGAGCATTCGGTCGGGCAGCTCGGGGAGCCGCTCCTCTATCTCCCTGGTGTAGGCGGGCGAGAGCTCGAGCGGCAGGAGGTCGGGCTCGGGGAAGTAGCGGTAGTCGTGGGCGTACTCCTTGCTGCGAAGCTCGTGCACCTCGTCGGTTTCGGGGTCGTAGTGAAGCGTGGTCTGCTCGATGCGGCCACCGTTGGCAAGGATCTCGCGCTGGCGCTCCAACTCGCGCGCGAGGCCCCGCTCGACGAAGCGGAAGGAGTTCATGTTCTTGAGCTCGGTCTTGGTGCCGAAAGAGCCGTCGGGGTTGCGTATGGAGACGTTGGCGTCGCAGCGGAGCTGGCCCTACTCCATGTCGGCCTCGGAGACGCCGACCGCACGCAGGATGTCCTTGAGCTGGTTGGCCGTAGACCTCGCTGCCTCTGGCGACGGAATGTCCGGTTCTGTGACGATCTCCATGAGCGGCGTGCCGCCGCGGTTGAAGTCTACGAGGGAGCCGACAGAGCCGTGCATGCGACCCGAGGTGCCGACGTGGACGTTCTTCGCCGCGTCCTCTTCCAGGTGGAGGCGCATGATACCTACACGGACCTTGCCTTCAGGGGTGGGCACGTCGAGGTGTCCACCTGTGCAGATAGGTTCGTCGAACTGGGAGATCTGGTACCCCTTCGGGAGATCGGGGTAGAAGTAGTTCTTCCTGGCGAAGACGGCCCTCTCCGAGACATCGCAGTTGAGCGCGAGCCCTGCCATGACCCCGAGTTCGACGGCCTTCTCGTTCGTAACGGGCAGGGCCCCCGGGTGCCCGAGGCACACGGGACAGGTGTGGGTGTTCGGGGGGTCCCCGTAGACCACCCTGCAACCGCAGAACATCTTGGTCTCGGTCGCAAGGTGGACGTGGAACTCGAGCCCTATGACCGCCGTATACGTACGCTCTTCCTGCACTTCCAACTTGCAGCCCCCGTGCCAGACTCGCCTGCCTTTGAGTTTACATTCTAGCATCGTCAGGCTTCCGGTCTGGTCTGCCAGGCGGATGCTAAAATATACTTCCACGGAGGTAGCGTCAGGATGCATACGGAGACAGATAACGACGTCGCCGGGATGAACAGGCCGCACTTCGTGGTCTTGCAAGGACCGGGCCTGGGCGACTTCTTCGAGATAACCGACGACGAGCTCGTCGTTGGCAGTGACCCGTTCCGGGCCGACATCGTGGTGCGGGATGTGGAGGTCGAGCCGCGACACGCCGAGGTCTACAGGGAACCAGGCGGTTACGTCGTGAGGGGCGTGGGAGCAGGGAAGGAGATCGCGCTCAACGGCGAGGTCATAGAGGGGCACGGTTGTGGCCGTCTCCTCTCTGACGGGGACCGCATCCATCTGGGCGACTCCGTGCTCGAGTTCTCGCACCAGGATGAGATCAAAGCCTCCTTCTACGAGCAATTGCACCACCTCGTGAACCGCGACCACCTCACGGGACTGTTCTCCAAGGACCGCTTCGACCGCGAGTTCGAGCATCGCCTGGAGGCGACGGCCGACGAGGGAAGGTCCCTCAGCGTGCTCATGGCCGACATAGACAGCCTCAAGAAGATAAACGACGCCAACGGACACCTCCTCGGCGAGTACGTCGTGGGGGAGATCGGACGCATCATCGGCGCCCTGCACCAGGGCGAGGGGCGCAGCGCCACCCGCTTCGGCGGTGACGAATACCAGACCATCCTCCCCGACCTCTCGAGAGAAGAAGCTGTGGAGTTGGCCGAGAAGATCCGTCAGCGCATCGAAGCGCACGCCTTCGAGAGGGAAGGTGTCGTCGCAAGGACCACCATCTCCATTGGCGTCGCAAGCTACCCCGAAGACGGCACGACCCGCCTGGAACTGACCCACGCCGCCGACGCGGCCCTCTACAGATCCAAACGGGCCGGCGGCAACGCCGTCAGCGTGTGAGCACGCTACGCACTTCGGGCTTCGCTTTCAGC
>JBBPYN010000091.1:0-9301 GCA_038199875.1 Rubrobacterales bacterium | reverse complement strand
TAGGGCTCCAGAAAGAGAGCAGGGCTATGACCGCGACGACCGTGACGATCGCCGCCAGGAGGTCGGCCAGCTCGGGGCCCAAGAGGTTGGAGACCAGAAACTGTGTGAAGGCGAAAGCTATGCCGCTCACGGCCACGACGGGCAGCACCTCCATCATCTTCCGGAAGCCGGCCATCACCGTCACGAGCATGCCAGGGATGATGAGGGCGAGGAGCGGTGTCTGGCGTCCGACCATCTGCGAGAGCTCCATCACGTCAAGCCCGGAGACGGCGCCGGCGGTCAGGATCGGGATGCCGAAACCACCGAAGGCGACGGGCGCCGTGTTCGCAAGGAGGGCCAGCGCCGCGGCGTAGACGGCCTCGAAGCCAAGCCCCGCCATGAGCGAGGCGGTGATCGCGACCGGCGTCCCGAAGCCAGCCGTCGCCTCCAGGAGCGCCCCGAAGACGAAGGCGATGAGAACCACCTGAACGCGGCGGTCGTTGCTGACCCCGGCCAGAGAGTCTCTTATGGTGTCGAAGTGCCCGGTATCAACGATGACGTTGTAGATAAAGATGGCGTTGATGACGATCCACACGATGGGGAAGAGGCCGAAGCAGATCCCGAGCAACGTCGCGTTTAGGGCGAGGCCAAACGGCATCCCCCAGACCAACACCGCTAGAATGAGGGCCGTGGCCAGGGTCAGAAGTGAGGCCCACTGCGCAGCGAGCCTGACGCCGGCGAGCAGCACGAACAGCACGATTATGGGTATCAGCGCGACCACAGCCGAGAGAACCAGGTTGTTCGCGACCGGATCGTAGACTTGTTGGTACATCAGGTTCCCCTCCCTAGTGCGCTTTACCCATGCTTTCCCGATCGGCGTTTACATAAAGCTCCCAACGCGAAAGCATGGTACCGTCCCGGACTCGACGCAACCTGGGAGTTTATTCTCAGGAGATCAGGGCCACCCTCACATCGTTGACGTTGGTACCCGTCGGCCCTGTGACGACCAGTCCGCCGCCGGCCTCAAGCGCCGCGTACGAGTCGTTCTCCGACAACGCCTTCTCCGGGTTCACGCTGTTCTCTCTGATCTTTCCCGCCGTATCGCCGTCAACGAACCCACCTGCCGCCTCGGTCGAGCCGTCGTGGCCGTCGGTGTCAGCTGAGAACGCCGCCCAGCCCCCAACGCCGTCCAACTCTACGGCCAGCGCGAGCGCGAACTCCAGGTTCGGGCCGCCGGCGCCGCCCCCACGCACGGTAACCGTCGCCTCGCCGCCGGACACGAGGGCGCAAGGCGACGGAACAGGGTTGCTGCTCGCCAGGACCTCCCTGACTATCGCCGCGTACATCGACGCAGCCCCGAGGGCATCTCCGGTGAGGGTGGTTGTAAGGAGGATCGGCGCGTACCCGAGCTCTCCTGCCTTCTCTGCGGCTGCCTCGGCTGCGTGACGGCCGCCGCCGCAGATGACGTTCACGACGTTCTCGAAGACGGGATCGTCTGTCGCCGGGGTTTCCTCTGCGTCACGCAGATGCGCCGAGATGCTCTCCGGCGGATCTATGTCGTAGCGTTGCAGAACGTGCCTGGTACTTTCGAGCGTCGTTTGGTCTGGGGCCGTGAGGCCGCTCGCGATGGAAGAAGGGTCGTCGCCGACAACGTCGGAGAGCAGGAGGGCTATGGTCGGGGCCGGGTTGGCGAGCCGGGCGAGGCCGCCGCCCTTCAACACCGAGACGTGCTTCCTGACGGTGTTGATCTCCCCGATGTGAGCCCCGCTTCTCAGGAGGTCACCCGTAAGCTCCTTCAGATCGGCCAGCTCGATTGGAGGCGCCGGGTCCGCGAGCAGCGCGGACGCCCCGCCGGAGATCAGGGCTAGCAGCAGATCCCCGTCCCCGAGGGACTCGGCCAACTCCTGTACCTTCCTTGCAGCCACCACGCCTCTCTCGTCGGGCTCGGGATGGGAGGCGAAAGCAGTCTCGAAATTCTCCGGACCGGGATCGTGGCCGTCCTTGGTGACTACCAGGCCACCCTTTATCCGTTCTCCCAGAAGCTCCTCCGCAGCCCTCGCCATCGTCCCCGCGGCCTTGCCCGCAGCGAGCACGAACACCCTCTCTGCCTCGAATTGACGCCCGCCTGCCAGAACGGCCTCGTCTTCGAGCGCGAGCACTCGCCTCACGGCTTTCTGTGGATCGGCGGCGGCAAAGCTCGCTCTTAGGATGGTTTGCAGGTCGCCTTCCATTTCGGAGAATCCTACACGCGAATTGGCATCCCGTTTCAGTCCCGCTCTGGCATACCCCCGACGACCTGGCCCACGCCCTCTTCCGAGCCATCGAGTACGGGCTCGAACTCGTTGATCTTGTCTATGGAGAGGCCCATTGCCGCGTTCGTCTCCCGCTCGACCATCACCTCGACGAGCACGGGGACGCGCCGCTCCTCGCTGGCGGCGATCGCCCACTCCAGGGCATCGTCTATCTCATCAGGCCTCGTTACCCTCAGGCCGAGAGCGCCCATCGCCTCCATCACGGCGACGTTGTCTATGCCGTACTCGCTGTCCGGTCCCTCGTAGCCGACGTCAACGGCGAAGTTCATGTCGTATTTGAGCTCGCTCTGTCGGATCAGGCCCATGTAGGCGTTGTTGATCATCACCAGCACGTACGGGATTCTGTATTGCACGGCAACCGCTATCTCCTCCATCATGAACTGGAAGGAGTAGTCGCCCACGACGCCGACGACGAGGTTTCCGGGCCTGCCGAGCTTGACGCCGATGCAGGCAGGGACCTCCCAGCCTAAAGGCCCCGCCTGACCGCAGCACAGGTAGTGTCGGGGCTTGTAGGTCTTCTGGAACTGCCCAGACCAGATCTGGTAAAGACCTATGGCCGTCACGAAGATGGTGTCCTCGTCGAAGAACTGGTTCATCTCGCGGAAAACCCTCTGGGGTTTGATGGGCACGTCGTCGAAGTCGGTCTTGCGGAGCAGGGTCGAGCGCAACTCGTCCACGCGCTCGACCCACTCGCCCGGCGTCCGCCCAGGGGACATGCCGCGGGCGGTATCCATCATGGCAGCGAGGGCCAGCTTTGCGTCTGAGACTATCGCGAGGTCAGGTGGGAAGACACGCCCGATCTGGCGCGGCTCGACGTCCACGTGGACAAACTTCCTCTCGCCGCGGTACACGTCCAGGTCTCCGGTATGCCGCTCGGCCCAGCGGTTGCCGATCCCGACCACCAGGTCGCTCTCCAGGAAGAGCGCGTTCGCGTACCGCTGCTGGGTCTGCAACCCGACGATGCCCATGTACAGGGGATGGTCCTCGGGGATGACGCCCTTGCCCATGTATGTCGGGCTGACCGGAACCTGGAGGTACTCAGCAAGCTCTACGAGCTCCTCCGAAGCGTCAGCGATGATGGCCCCGCCACCGGGCATCAGCACCGGTTTCTTCGCGTCCAGGATCATCTCGATTGCCTGCCTGATGGCGCCCTGCCTAGGGGCCGGCTTCTCGAAGTCGAGCGGCCCGCCGCGCCCTGGGTCGAAGTCCACCTCGGTGCCGCTGCTTTGCACGTCGAGCGGCAGGTCTATGAGGACCGGGCCAGGCCTCCCCTCGCGCGCGATGCGGAACGCCTCCCTGAAGGTCCAGACGAGTTGGGCCGGCTCCTTGACCTGCACAGCCCACTTGGTAACCGGCTTCGCAATCTCCACGATGTCTACGGCCTGAAAGGCTTCCTTGTGGAGTACGTCCGTAGGGGCCTGTCCCGTTATGCAGATCATGGGTATGGAATCGGCCTGGCAGGTGTAGAGGCCCGTGATCATGTTCGTTCCCGCAGGCCCGCTGGTGCCTATGTTCACCCCGACCTTGCCCGTTACCCGCGCGTAACCGTCCGCGGCGTGCGTCCCGCCCTCTTCGTGCCGCACGGAGTAGTGCGTTACCTTCTCGGACCGGCTCAAAGCCTTGTACAGCGGCAGTATAGCCGCACCAGGGACCCCGAAGACGACATCAACGCCTTCATCCTCCATTACCCCAACGACCGCGTCCATAACGTCCATCACAGGCATCGGTAGAGCCCTCCTTCTTTCGTGGCGTCCTTCCCCTGGCCGCCGGCTTGCCCAGATTGTGCCGCCTGCAGCTTGAAAGCGGCAAGTATCTTTTCCACAATACGAAAAGCAGGCGCCGGCGAGCGAAAGGAGCAGGGAGATGAAAAGCGGGACCGAGCATCGTAGACAGGGGGTGCAGTCGTTGGAGCGGACGCTTGACGTTCTGGAGTTTCTGGGCAGCTCTGAGCAGGAGTTCGGGGTGAGCGAGATCGGGGCTGCAACCGGGCTCTCTGCGGGTACGGTGCACCGTCTGCTTGGGACGCTCGTCTCGCGGGGTTACGTCCGCAGAAACCAGAGGACGCGACAGTACAGCCTTGGTTTGCGGGCCCTGACGATGGCGATCACCGCCAGGGAACGCATCGGGCCTCTGGCGCTACCTTTCCTCGAGGAGCTCGTGCGGGCGAGCCAGGAGACGGCGAACCTGGCGGTGCTCGAAGACGGCTCGACGCTCTACATCGAGCAGGCCTTCCCGCCCACTCGCACGTTGAGGATGTTCACAGACCCGGGTAACCGGGTCCCCCCGCACACGACAGGGACAGGCAAGGTCTTGCTCGCCTATCAGCCGCCGCGACTGCTCGAGTTCATCCTCGGCAGGGCCGGCCTCTCCCGCCAGACGGTGAACACCATAACCGACATGTCCCAACTACGCGCCGAGTTCCAGCAGATCCGCAGGGACGGCTACGCCTCGGACTTCGAGGAGCAGGAGGAGGGCGTCCGCTGCCTCGCCGCCCCCGTCTTCGGCCCCGACGGCAACATCTTCGCCGCCATGAGCGTCTCAGGCCCCGCAAGCCGCCTCGATCAGGGCCGCATGGATGCCATAGTCCCAAGCCTCAAGAGAATCGCCAACGACCTCTCGAGCGCCTTCGAGCCCGCATGACGTTTTTCACGATGCGGAACGCAGGCTTTACTGCGGTTCGCGATCATGCTAACTGTGGCCCGGAAGGGGCGAAGCCAGGAATCTGGAAGGAGCGAGGGTGAGGTTTTGCGCTAACCTGTCCATCTTGTTCAAGGAAGTCCCGTTGCTCGAGCGTTTCGGGCGGGCGAAGGAGGCCGGGTTTTCGGCCGTAGAGTTCTGGTGGCCCGGCCATGAGGCCGACCTCGGCGAGATCGAACACGCCGTAAAGGATGCGGCCCTTGAGGTCGCGCTGTTCAACTTCGATGCTGGAGACATGCCGAACGGAGATCGCGGGCTCATCTCCGACCCGGAGCGGCAGGGGCAGTTTCGGGAGAACGTGCCGGTGGCGCTGCAGCTGGCGCGGTCGTTGGGTTGCGGGAGGCTGAACATCCTCGTAGGGCACGAGTTAGAGGGCATGACGCGCGAGGAGCAGTTGAGCCTCGCCCGCGAGAACGTGCGCCTGGCGGCCGATGCGGCGGCTGAGCACGGCATCGGAGTCGTGGTCGAGGCCGTCAACACCTTCGAGAACGGGCCTTATCTTCTGTGGACGACGGAGCAAACGGTCGAGTTCGTGGAGAAGGTCGAAAGGGAGAACCTACGAATACAGCACGACTTCTACCACATGCAGAGGATGGAAGGGAACCTGGTCGCAACGTTACGTGAGCACATCGACTCTATCGGGCACGTCCAGATCGCCGACTCCCCTGAACGCGGGGAGCCGGGGACCGGCGAAATCCGCTACCCTTACGTTCTCGCGGCCCTGGAAGACCTCGGCTACTATGGCTACGTCGGCCTGGAGTACAACCCGACGATGGAGACGACCGAGGAGAGCCTGGAATGGCTGCCGAAGGAACTAAGGGCCGGAGATGTCGCGGTTTCGGACTTGAGGCTTTAGAGAGGGGAGTGCGATGGCTGACACGGTAGGTTTCGTTGGGCTTGGGATCATGGGCAAACCGATGGCGGAGAACCTCATCGAAGCGGGCTATGATCTCGTCGTGTACAACCGCACCCGCGAGAAGGCCGAGGAACTCGAAGGCGCGCAGGTCGCAGAAAGCCCGAAAGAGGTCGCCGAGAACAGTGACATCATCATCACCATGCTCCCCGACTCGCCGCAGGTCGAGGAGGTGCTTGAGGGGGAAGATGGCGTGCTCGGAGGAGTTGGTGACGGCGACTTGATCGTTGACATGAGCACGATCTCACCCGTCGTCACCGAGGAACTCTCCGAGAAGGCCCGAGAGCAGGGCGCTTCGATGCTCGATGCGCCGGTCAGCGGGGGAGACGTCGGGGCCATAGACGGGACGCTTTCGATCATGGTCGGCGGGAGCGAGGAGGACTTCGAGCGTGCACGTCCCCTCTTCGAGATCATGGGCGGGACGGTGACGCACGTCGGGCCCGTCGGGACGGGGCAGGTCGTCAAGGCTGCAAACCAGATCGTGGTCGCGCTCACCATCGAGGCCGTCTCAGAGGCGCTCGTGCTCGGCTCCAAGGGCGGGGTCGCGCCCGAGAAGATACTGGACGTCCTTGGCGGCGGGCTCGCTGGCAACAAAGTCATGGAGGTCAAGCGGGAGAAGATGTTGGATCATTCCTTCGATCCAGGCTTTAAGGTAGAATTGCACCACAAGGATCTGGGGATAGCGCTCGCGGCCGGCAGAGAGTACGGGGTAACCCTTCCAGTCACCGCAGTCGTCGAACAGATGCTTCAAGACTTGATAACGAACGGCAGAGGAGACAGGGACCATTCCGCGCTCCTGACGCTCGTCGAAGAGTCGTCGGGACACGAGATAGGGAGCTAGAAAAGCTCCCGCAAGGGAGGATCGCATGGACCGGGGACAGCTCATAGAGACGATGCAGGAGATCCTCGGCCCCGAGGGTGTCATCCACGAGCGCGAGCAACTGCGCACCTACGAGTGTGACGGCCTGATGAACTACCAGGTGATCCCCGACCTCGTCGTGCTCCCCGAGTCGGCTGAGCAGGTCCAGCAGATAGTAAAGACCTGCTACGACGAGGGCATCCCCTTCGTGGCGCGGGGCTCTGGAACAGGCCTCTCGGGCGGGGCTTTGCCCGTCGAGTCAGGCGTCCTCATCGTCCTCACCAGGTTGCGGCGCATCCTCGAGGTCGATATCCCCAACGGGCGCGTCGTCGTCGAGCCAGGCGTCATAAACATCTGGGTATCGCAGGAGGTCGCCGACGAGGGCTACTACTACGCCCCCGACCCGGCGAGCCAGATCGTCTCCTCTATCGGAGGGAACCTCGCAGAGAATAGTGGCGGGGTCCACTGCCTGAAGTACGGCTTTACCACGAACCACGTGATGGGTGCCGAGGTCGTCTTGCCCGACGGCTCGGTCGTCCACATCGGCGGCGGCAAGTCGCCCGACGCCCCAGGCTACGAGCTACTCGGCGCCTTCGTCGGCTCGGAGGGAACCCTTGGCATCGCTACCAAGATAACGCTCAGGGTCCTACGCCAGCCCGAGGCCGTAAGGACGCTTCTCGCGGCTTTCAAGGATACGGAGGAGGCAGGCGGGGCCGTCTCTGGGATCATCGGCGGCGGCATAGTGCCAGCCGCCATCGAGATGATGGATGCGCTTACCATCGAGGCCGTAGAGAAGCAGGTCTCGCCCGGTTTCCCCCAGGCGGGGGCCGTCCTGATCGTCGAGCTAGACGGCCCCGAGGCCGAGGTCGCGAGCCAGTTCGACAAGGTGATAGAGGTCTGCGAGGAGAACGACGCCTCGGAGATAAGGATCGCCGAGGACGACGAAGAGCGCGCCCTGTTCTGGAAGGGCCGAAAGGCTGCCTTCGGGGCGATGGGCGCTATCGCAAACGACTACTACGTCCAGGACGGTGTCGTCCCGCGCACAGAGCTAGGAGCCGTTCTGAAGAAGATAGCCGAACTTAGCGAAGAGTACGGTCTCAGGGTCGCCAACGTCTTCCACGCTGGCGACGGCAACCTCCACCCTCTCGTCCTCTACGACAACGATGCCGGCGAGGCAGAGAAGGCCGAGGAGCTGGCGGGTGAGATCGTCTTCGCCTGTTTGGAGCACGGCGGGTCGCTCACGGGTGAGCACGGCATCGGGCGCGACAAGATGAAGTACATGCCCCAGATGTTCACCGCGGACGACATGGACGTCATGCAGCTCCTCAGGTGCGCCTTCGACCCGCACAGGATCTGCAATCCGGGTAAGATCTTCCCTACCCCCCGCCTGTGCGGCGAACGCCCAGGGCCCTTCCACATGCACCCAGTCCAGAAGGCCGGCCTGGCGGAGAATTTCTGATGCAGACGCAGAACGTACCCACCGAAGAGCTGCAGGGCATAGTAGGCGAAGAGAACGTCAGGGATGCCGCCCCCGAGGACGCCGTAGACGGCGTAGAACCCTCCCTCGTCGTCGAGCCGGCGACGATCGAAGAGACGAGCGAGGTCATGAAGCTCGCGAGCCGCGAGGGGCTCGCCGTCTCGCCGCGCGGCGGCGGAACCAAGATGGGCCTCGGCAATCCCCCTAGGCAGGTCGACCTCATCCTCAGCACCGCGCGCATGGATGGCATCATAGAGCACGTCCCCGGCGACCAGATCGTACGCACCCAGGCCGGCCTCAGGTTGGAAGATCTGCAGGAGAAGCTCGCCGAGGCCGACCAGATGCTGGGCGTTGATCCCCCGGAAGAAGGTGCCACCATCGGGGGCGTTGTGGCGGCGAACTCCTCAGGACCGCGGCGCCTCAGGTACGGCACGATCAGGGACCTGATCATCGGCATAAAAGTCGTGCTCGCGGATGGCACGGTGGCGAAGGCCGGCGGCAAGGTCGTCAAGAACGTGGCCGGCTACGACCTCTCCAAGCTGTTCACAGGTTCTCTTGGGACCCTCGGTGTCATCGCCGAGGCGAACTTCAGGCTGCATCCGATCAGGGAGACGGCCAGGACCGTGTTCCTGGAGGTGGACAATTACGAGCAGTTGCCTGACGTGGCGCAGGAGCTCACGCACTCCTCCTTCAGCCAGTTTGTGCTCGACGCATTGGAGATGCGCTGGGAGGGAGAACGCGGCGTGATCGCCGCCCTCTTCGAGGGGATCGAACCCGCAGTGGAGGCGCAGTCTTCGAGGGCGGCCGAGATCCTGGGCACCGACGGCGAGGCGAGCGTCCTGGACGAGCATGACGGCGAAGAGTTCTGGGACACGTTCGCGCGCCGGCCCTGGACCGCGGGTGACGTAGGACTCAAGATCGGTGCCCCGCCCGCTGAGCTCACGGCCGTTCTCGACTCGGTCGTCGGCGCAGCCGGACGCGCTGGCGTCGAGGTCAGGCTCTCAGGCCACGCCGGAACAGGGGTGACCTTCGCTGGTCTCTCCGGCGGCGAGGACGGGCTCGTC
>JBBPYN010000090.1:0-17920 GCA_038199875.1 Rubrobacterales bacterium | reverse complement strand
TTCTGAAAGGAGACACTCAAATTGGGGACCTTCAATTCCACCAAAACCGTGCCTTACGTTGTTGACGACCTTACCCCTGTTTCCCAGGATTTGATGCGTTACTTCGAAAGCCAAGACTTCGAGGCTACCGAAACGCACCTCCCCGCGGGAGGGGTGCAGGTCAGCATCCGCAGGGGTGGCACCTTCAAGGCTATCATAGGCATGAAGACTGCCCTAAACATAAAGGTAGAGCCCGTCGAAGGCGGGACCCAGGTGGACGCTGGCGTAGGCATCTTCGGTCAGCAGGCAATCCCTACGGTGATCACCGCGCTGGTTTTCTGGCCGGTAATTATCGCCCAGGTATGGAACATGGCCCAAGAGGCCAAGTTGGACGAGGAGGCTTTGGGCGTCGCCGAAGAGAGCCTGAAAGCCCATTCTTCGGGAGCACCAAGCCCGATAGCACAAACGTAACTGCGTACGCAGAGTAAATACTCCAGGTAAACCTGATGCTGCGGCGTGCGAAAAGTCAATCCTTTCGCATGCCGCTCTAGTCCTGCGTCAACGCTGATGTGCGCTATTCTTGGTCGATCCGACCCAGAGGGCGCTTGTTCGGGCTCCTCGACCACGGCCCGTATCATTGCCATTGGAACTCCTCCGGATCCACGCCCTGCAAAGCGCACTAACCCTCCCGGCGCTTTACATAGTCTGTGGCACCAGCTATACCTCTACCGTGGCCGAGACAGAGAGATCCAAGACCCGCAGCCGGGGAGGCGGCATACGCCAGAGGCTGCGCGACAGGCCGCGCCTGCGCCCGAAGGTGTACGGCTACCTCACGGAGGAAAAAGAGACCCTCAGGCAGGGGTTCGCCGCGCTATTTCTCTCCTCGACGGGGGAGCTCATCGCCGGCATCGTGCTCGCCGGCATCTCTGGCACCCTCAACGAGCTCGTCGGGCTCGCGGTCTTGATCCCGGCCGCCATAGGGATGCGCGGCGCCATCTTCGGGGCGATGGGGAGCAGGCTCTCGACCTCCATCCAGACAGGCCTCTTCACCCTTAACCTCAGGCGCGGCGTGCTCGCCGAGAACGTGCAGGCCGCCGCCGTACTCTCGCTCGTCTCAGGCGTATTTCTCGCCGTTCTGGCGCGAGTCTTGTGCGGCATACTCGGCGTGAGGACGGAGCTCTCGGTCGTCGACTACATCGTCATTTCGACGGTGGGTGGGACCATCGCCGGCGTGCTCTTGCTCGGGATCACCGTCCTCGTAGCCCGCCTCTCTGTAGCCCGCGGCTGGGACATGGACAACATCGCGGCCCCGATGCTGACAGCCGCAGGCGACATCCTGACGCTCCCCTCTCTGGTCTTGGCTACATACCTTATAGGTATCCCTGTCTTCTCTTCGGTGCTTGGGGCTGCGCTGGTCGTGGCGGCAGTTGCGGCGGCGTACTACGGCCTCAGGCTGAGCGCCCTGAACCTCAGGCGTATCCTCGCCGAGTCGTTCCCGATACTTGCCCTCACGGGGGCCGTGACCATCCTGGTCGGCGTCGCCCTGCAGAACCGCGAGGAGCAGTTCACGACGCTTCTGGCCCTTAGCATCCTCCTGCCCGCTTTCCTGCAGGAGGGCGGCGCGCTCGGAGGCATCCTCTCGAGCCGCCTCTCCTCGAAGGTTCACCTCGGTCTCATAGAGCCGCGCGGGATCCCGCAGTTCGCGGCCTTCAGGGACTTCACGCTCACCTACATCTTCGCCGCAGGGGTCTACGTTTTCGTCGGGGGGGCTTCACACCTCATAGCCGTGGTGCTCTTCCCCGAGGGGGCCAGCCCCGGGTTCCTGGTGATGATCGGGGTAAGCGCCCTGGCCGGCTTGATGGCCACGACTACGGCGGTCCTCGCCGCCTACTACGGCTCGACCGTCAGCTACAGGCTTGGGTTGGACCCGGACACCTACGGCATACCAATAATCACGGCCGCGGTAGACCTGCTCGGCTTTATGAGCCTTATAATAGCCCTCATCGTTTTCGGATTGGCGGGGTAAGAGATGCGCGAGGCACGACCGAGGAACCTCAAGGAGATGCTGGTCGAGGCCAAGAACACCTCGGAGCTCATGGTCGACCTATCATACGCGGCGATCTTCTACAACTCCGAGAACCTCTCTGAGGAGGTATCCCGCCTGGAGGAGCGGTTAAACGACCTCGTCTACAACATGCGCACCCTGGCCATCCTGGCCGCCAGGAGCCCAGCCGACGCCGAGCAGATGGCAGGCATCCTCGGGGTCGTCCAGGATATCGAGAAGATCGGCAACGCCGCCATCGACATCGCCAAGATCGTGGTGAAGCGCCTCGGCATACCGCCCGAGCTTCTTCACGATATCCCCGAGGCCGAGGAGATACCCTCCCGCGTCCGCATACAGTCGGACAGCCCGCTTGACGGACGGGCCCTTGGCGACGTCGACCTGCCCCTGGAGACGGGGATGCGCCCCATCGCCCTCCGCTCCGAAGACGAGTGGGACTTCGACCCCGAGCCCGAGGACGTACTGCGGGCCGGCGACGTGCTCTTCCTGCAGGGTCCGCCCGAGGGCGTCGCCGAGGTCAGGGAGCTCGCCGGCGCTCCCCCGCTCGAAGAGGCCCCTGAGCTTGCACCTGCCCCTGGCGAGCTCACGGAGATCGACCGGGCTGTGGACATCTTGATCGAGATGAAGAACCTCTCCGAGGTGGCCGTGGGGCTGGCCTACTCGGCCCTGCTCTACGACGACGCGGGGCTGGCCCGCGAGGTAATAGCCATCGAGGACGAGATGGATGAGATGCGCTACCGCCTCGAACGCTGGGTCCTTCTCGCCGCCCCCCACGTCGAGGACTCCTCCCGCCTGAGGGGCCTCCTGCACCTCGCCACGGCCTCAGAGACCATCGCTGACTGCGCGATGGAGATGGTCTGGGTCGTGGAGAAAGGAGAAGAGGTCCATCCAGTCCTCTCAGTGGCCATCGGGGAATCAGACGAGGTCGTCCTGAAGCTGACCGTCTCCCCAGGCTCCCCGGCCGACGGCAAGACGCTTGACTCCCTCAAGATCGAAACCGAGACAGGCATGTACGCCCTCGCCGTGAACCGCGCCGGGCGCTGGACCTACAGGCCCCGCGACACCTACAGGCTCGAGGGCGGCGACTCGCTGCTCGTCACGGGCGCCCCCGAGGGCCTCGAACCCCTCGCCGAGCTCTTCGGCCAGGAGCTGGAGGGGCCCCCGTAATCCGGGAAGGCCCCCAGAAGAACCCCATCATCAGGGGTCGGGATCTCCTGTTCTGGGCACCAGTAGCCCTGCTTGCAACCTGCATGTGCCTTGGACTGCTCGTTCTCTCCGCCGGCCTGCCGCCGGATCTGAGGGAGAGATCAAACGACCTCTCCATCTACCGCGAGGCCGGAGAATCTATGCTGCGTGGAGAAGTTCCTTACAGGGACTTCTTCATAGAGTACCCGCCCGGCAGCCTTCCTGCCTTCGTCCCACCGGCCCTCTTCAGCGCGGAGAGGGATGCCTACATAAACCTCTTCTCCTTCGAGATGGCTGTGTTGCTCGCCGTTACGCTCATGCTGACGGCGCTTGCGGCCCGGAGGCTCCGTGGACCCCACGCCTGGTTGCTACCCGCAGGGACGTTCGCTGTGGCCGCGCTCTTACTCTACCCTGTCGCCGTAACCCGCTACGATGCGGTCGTCGCGCTCACGCTCGGGCTGGCCGCGCTCTTCGCCACGCTTGGGGGGCGCTTTCTCATCCTCGCCTACGCGTCGCTCGGTGTCGGCGCGGCGGCCAAGATAGTACCTGCCCTCGCGACCCTGCCGCTGGCGCTCGTCCGGCGGGGCGCCGCAGCCGGCTGCGCGGTCTTTCTCGCGGTGCTCGCGCTCTTCTTCGTGCCCTTCCTCGGTGGCCGCGGGCTTCTGGAGAGCTTCACCTACCAGGCGGGGCGGGGACTTCAGGTCGAGAGCCTCGCGGCGTCGGTCATGATCCCACTCCGTTCGGTAGGCGAAGTCGCCTTCGAGTACGGCGCCTTCGAGGTACGAGGCAACGGCGTAGGGCTCGCGACCTCCCTGAGCCCGTTGCTGACCCTCGTCTTGCTGGCCGCTACGGGGCTCGTGATGTACAGGGAATATCGCCGGTTCGGTAGGCCAGGAGTGGAGGATTTTCCGCGGCACGCCGCTGCCCTTATACTTGCGTTCATGCTAGGCTCCAAGGTCCTCTCCCCGCAGTATATGATCTGGCTTCTCCCCCTCGTACCCTTAAGCGCAGGGGGCGCGGCAGGGGCCATCGTCTGCGGGCTCTTTCTCGTCGTCTGCCTGCTCACGACGCAGGTCTTCCCCACCCACTACGCTGACTTGCTCGCCTTCCGCTACCCCGGACCGGAGCTGCTCCTCGCCCGCAACCTGCTCCTCGTCGTCCTCTGGGTCATGATGCTCGCCCTGCCCGCAAGGGCACGGGAGAAGAGGCCTACGTGAAGCGTCCTGCCCTCCTGGTGATCCTCCTTCTGCCGCTGCTGCTTTGTACGCTCGGCTTTACGCGAGGTCCCCAGCTGGACAGAGGGGATGTGCTCGAGAAGGCCAGTTTTATCCCGAAACTCGAAGACTACTACTCGAAGCCGACCGTCGAGACCACGGCGCGTTACGAGGGCGGGAGGGACGTCTGGCTGGTCGTGCTCACGGAGGAGACTTCGGGTACCGAGGTCGCCCGTTTCAGGGTCTCGGACGACTCTGAAGCGGTCGGCGGGGTCGAGGTCCTTCCGTCCGCCTACGAGATCGAATACCCTGAGCTCTCGGAACACAAGGCGATCAAACTCGCAGCGGCGAGCCCCGAGGTCAGGGACGAGCTCTCCAAACACGGACCCCACACCACCAGGGCGACGTACGAGGACGGCGAGTGGACCGTCCGCTTCTACGTCGACGAGTCGGGTGCGGTCGGGGGCCGTCCGACGGAAGAGGGCAAGGAGGTGGCGACCGTCGGGGTAGACGATAAGACCTGGGTCCTTGGCTACGTCTATACGGGGGATCAGGTCGGGTGGAACATGGCCCGTGGCGTGCGCGGCGCGTACGGCAAGCAGGCGAACTACTGGTGGATCTGGCTGCCGCTGGCGATTGCCTTCGCCGCAGCTTTCTGGCGTACGGACAAGTTGTTCTCAGTGCGCAACCTGGATATCCTGGCGTTGCTCGGGTTCCTCGTCTCGCACGGCTTCTACAGGGAGGGGATAGTCTTCGAAGCCGTCGTGCTGTGGTACCCGCCGCTCATCTACCTCTTTCTAAGGACGCTTCTCATGGGCTTCGGGATAGGCGAGAGGGTGGAGAGGACGAGCAACCTTCCATTCGGGGTACTGATGGTGCTCGCCGGGCTCGCCGGCGGCCTCGTCCTCGGCCTCAACGTCGACTCACGCGTAATAGACGTCGGCTACGCCGGGGTCGTAGGGGCCGACCGCATCCTTGACGGTACGATCCCCTACGGCAACATGCCCTCAGACGTAGGCACGGGCGACACCTACGGCCCGCTCAACTACCTGCTCTACGTACCGTTCGTGCTCATGTTCGGCTTCTCCGGGGAGTGGGACTTCCTCCCAGCGGCCCACGCCCTTACGCTCTTCTCCTTCGTCGCAGGGGCGATGGCGCTCTTCATCACCGGCTACAGGCTCTCAGGCAAGGAGGGGGCGGCCGCCCTGCTCTTCGCCTGGGCCGCCTTCCCTTACACCGTCTACGCGACCAACAACAACACCAACGACATCATCGTAGCGGCCATCTCGGCGGTAGCGCTCGCCGCGGCCGCCTCGCCCGTCGCGCGCGGGGCAACGATCGCCGCCGGGTTCGCCGTCAAGCTCTACCCACTCGTCCTCGGTCCGCTCTGGATCTCCTACGAAGGATTCAAGAGAAAGCCGATCGTAGATTTCGTACTAGGCGGGGCCGGCGTGGTCCTGCTCGCGTTCTGGGTCGTCCTGCTCGACGGACACCCCTTCGAGGCGGCCGAGCTATTCTACCGGAAGACCCTCGCCTTCCAGGGCGACAGGGTCAGCCCGTGGAGCATCTATACCCAGATACCAGAGATCTCGTCTCTGCAGAAACCGATGACGGCGGTTGCGATCTTCCTCTCCATACTCGTCGCCTTCGTGCCGCGCAAGAAGACGCTGCGCCGGCTCGCCGCCCTCTCCGCTGCGCTCGTCATCGCCTTCGAGCTCACCGTTAACTACTGGTTCTACGCCTACATCACCTGGTTCGAGCCGTTCATGTTCGTAAGCCTCCTGCTCGCGACCAACCACAAGACGGCGTTGGATGATAGGCATCAGGCCTCAGGCCTCAGGCCTCAGCGAGAAGGCGAACCGGCCGTCCGTGAGGAGTACAGCGCGCCAGGCAGCTAACAAGGCCGACGACCCCCTCCTCTACCGCCGACCCCGACTAGACGGACCGCCCACTCGCGACGTATGAGTAGACCTGTCCGTCTTGTAACAAATGATATCATACTATCACGCCTCCTGCACAATGTGCTAGCAAGAACATAGCAAGGGTGTGACAAGGCGCTTGGGAACAGCGGTATCCCACGACGTTATGTGCTTCAAGGTACATATTATGAGGTTGCTACATGATACTATAGTAGTGACTTAATCCTAGTCCTATTTACCCCTCCTTGGACTAGGATTAGGTTATTGTCTAGTTTCCACCGAATCTACGATGCGCAAGTATCTTGTGACACCGATACACCTTCTCACTCACTGACGGCCGGTTCGCCTTCTCACGCGAGCTCGCGGACTGGGCGCGTATCAAGGTACGTGAGGAGCAGCGTCTCTACTGCCCTTCGTTCAGGCTTAGGATGCGTCTGGTGAGGTTATGGTCAAAAGAACATCCTCCGTCGTAGTGATGGGAAAAGGTTAGACTCGTACTTAGATTCTTCGCGCCGGCGTGAAGGCTGAACCTCACGCCGGGGGGTTATGCCGGACGCCCCCTACGGCTTCGCCCTGGCCGGCCCTTCCTCTCTTCCTCCTCGCTAGGGTGATTACGGCGCCATGCCTCTCTTAGCTCGTCGGAGCGGCGCTCGTGTTCTTCTTCCCGCTGGCGTTCGGACTTCTTCTGCTCTTCGTCGTGGCGGTCTGTCATGCCACTCATCCTTCCGGGTTGGGAAATGCCGTCACAGAGCCTTACGGCTGCACCTGCCATTATGCCGTCTGTTGGCAGGCCGGAAAAGCCGCCTTCACGAAATCGCCCGGAACCGGAAGTAGGTTTTTGCAGATGATTCGGGGGACAGTGCGGCCTCACCGTGCAGGTCGTCGAAGGCAAAGAAGAGGTCGAGATCGGCTACCTGTTCCAGGAAACCGTGCCTCCCGACGCATCGCCGAGAAGACCGATCTCACGCTGGAGAATGAGGTCTGGAAGTGGAACAAGCAGGTCTGCATCTACGCCATCAGCAAGGAAGGTCATGAAAACCCACCGTAACCAGGCATGTCACGCTACTCTCCTGCCTTCTCCTCGCGCCGCTTTCTACCCTCGCGCCAGCGGTCCAACCGTTCCTTGATCCCCTCCTCTTCCCCGCTCTTCTTCGGCTCGTAGTAGGCACGGTCGGAGATCTCCTCTGGCAGATACCTGTCGTTCATGCCTTCAGGTTCGTCGCCATGGGCGTAGCGGTAGCCCGAACCGTAACCCTCCTCTTTCATCAGGCCCGTAACGGCGTTGCGTAGGTGCATGGGTACCTCGGGCGTGTTCTCGCGGCGCACGTCGGCGAGGGCCGCGTTTATGCCGGTGTAGGCAGCGTTGGACTTTGGGGCTGCGGCCAGGTACGTCGTCGCCTGGGCCAGAGGGATGCGTCCCTCTGGCATCCCGATCATACGCACAGCCTCAGCGGCTGCGACGGCGAGCGGGAGGCCGTGTGGGTCTGCGTTGCCGATGTCTTCTGAGGCCAGGATCACGAGCCGCCTCGCGACGAACACGGGGTCCTCCCCCGCCTCCAGCATCCTGGCAAGATAGTGGAGCGCTGCGTCGGGATCACCGCCGCGCACGCTCTTGATGAAGGCGCTGATGACGTCGTAGTGCTCCTCGCGCCCGTACCTGAGCGCCCTCTCCCCTACCGCCCGCTCCACGTCGGCGACCTCGACCCGCTTCGTACCGGCCGCCGCGACCTCGAGGGCGTTGAGCATCCGCCGCCCGTCGCCACCGGCGAGCCTGAGCAAGTACTCGCGCGCCTCGTCGGAGACAGCGACCCCGAGCTCCTCAGCCCCTCGGTCCAATAGCAGGCCAAGATCCTCCTCCGAGAGGGACCGCAAACGGAGCACGCGCGAGCGGGAGAGGAGAGGTGCCGTCACCTCGAAGGAAGGATTCTCGGTCGTAGCGCCAATAAAGTCGACGAGCCCTTCTTCGAGGGCTGGCAGCAGGGCGTCCTGCTGGGTCTTGTTGAAACGGTGGACCTCGTCCACGAAGACGAGGGTGCCTCGTCCCTCGTATTTGAGACGCTCACGGGCACCGTCGAGGGCGGCGCGCAGGTCTTTCACCCCGCTCGTCACGGCGCTAAGCGGGACGAACTCCTCTTCGACCGTTTTCGCCAGGACGCGGGCAAGGGTGGTCTTGCCGGTTCCTGGCGGTCCCCAGAGGACGATGGAGCCGATCCTACCCCGCTCCACGACCGACCTTAGAGGTCCGCCCACTCCGGTCAGTTGCGGCTGGCCGACCACATCGTCGAGCGTCGCCGGACGCAGCCGTTCTGCGAGCGGGGCGCGGCCTGCCAGGTTGTCGACACCAGATTCGTCGAAGAGGTCCACGCGGTTAGTATATCCTCCGTCCTGTCGAATCCTTTGTCGACTTTCTCTTTCCCAGAATGCAAAGACCCCTTTCGTAACGCTTGCCGTAACGACTGGGAGACGGTAGTGCTGTAGAGTGGGATCGTGATGGAATTGGCAAGAGAACGAGGCCGAGGGGGCATTGGCGCGCGCGCCGCCTTCTGGTTGGTCTGGTCGCTCGCCGCGATCTCGCTCGTGTACTTCGGCGGGGTGGCGTCGAGCCCGTGATGAAACTTCCCGGTGTGCGCTTGCTTGCGGAGGAAAGGCCAGATGGTCGAGACGGGCGTTTGATCGTCAGGGCCGTGCGGTTCGTCTCGTGGATTGCCTTGCCGGTGGCGGTCGTGTCGATCCTGGCACGGACCTACCTCCTCATACTGAACCGCGATCTACAGGGGCCCGCCGACTTGATGTTGACTGTAGTGCTAGATATCGTGCTTCTCGGGTTCGTCGCGCTTGGCCTCCTCGTCGTCTACCGCCGACCGGGGAACCCTGTTGGGTGGATCATCGCTGGTATGGGTGTGGCGGCTGTAGCTTCGGGGTTCGCGGAGAGCTACGCCGTCTACGCGCTGTTCACCGAACCGGGAAGCTTGCCCGCAGGTAGGACGATGGCCTGGCTCTCGACCTCGATGGCTATCCCTGTGCTATTTGCCGGCCCGGCTATGCTATTTTTGCTGTTTCCGAACGGCAACCTTTTGGGCCGTCGCTGGCGAGTGGTGTTCTGGCTCGTCATCCTGAACACCTGCCTGACGATTCTCGGCTCGGCTCTCAACCCGACGATGAACGATGCGCCCTTCAAGGGCGTGGTCAACCCGCTCGCCGTCGATTCTCCCCGCGCGCTTCACGAAACGCTCTCCAACATCGGATGGCCGGGGATGGCCGCGAGTTTGCTCCTGGCGGCCCTTGCCATGGTCCTGCGCCTGCGCCGGTCACGCGGCGTGGAGAGGCAGCAGCTAAAGTGGATCGCCGCGGCCGCAGCCGTCCTGCCCCTCGCGAGCGTCGCCGGGGTATTCAGTTACTACGCGGGATATGAAACGGTTGGGGGGCTCCTCTCCACGTTCGCCTTCGTTCCCATAATTTTTGCGGCGGGCTACGCTGTGCTGCGCTACCGCCTCTATGACATAGACGTTCTCATAAACCGCACCCTGGTCTACGGCTCCCTCACGGCCACGCTGGCGCTCGTGTACTTGGGAGGCGTAACGGCGGGCCAGGCTCTCTTCCAGACGCTCACAGGCCAACAAAAATTTCCCCAACTCGCCGTAGTCGTCTCGACCCTGGCTATCGCCGCGCTGTTCAATCCCTTGAGGCGCCGCATCCAGTCGTTCATAGACAGGCGCTTCTACAGACAGAAGTACGATGCAAGGAAAACCCTCAAAGCATTTTCCATGAAACTGCGGGACGAAACGGACCTCGAAGAACTGAACGACAGCCTTGTGGCAGTGGTGAGGGAGACGATGCAGCCAGGCCACATCTCGCTGTGGCTCCGCCCACGGGAAGATCGGGCAGGGCGATGAGCGCGCGCCAGGCATCCTGGCTGGCCTGGTCTCTCGCCGGTCTCTCGGTGGCCACGTTCGTAGCCAGCGTCCCGCTGTACGTACTCGTCAGTTCGGTGCACATCCCAAGCAGCTGGGAGGCCAACCCCTCCATAGGTGATCTGTTGGGAGGACTGCTGTTCCTGGTGTTCCCGCTGGTGGGCGCCCTGATCGCCGCCAGACGTCCCCACAACCCTATAGGCTGGATCCTCCTGGTCGACGGTCTCTTGTGGATGCTCAGCGATTTGATGGACGACTACAGCCTCTACGGCGTAGCCAGCCCCGGCTCGGTCCCGTTCGCGGTGGGAGCCGCCGGGATAAACAACTGGCTGTGGGTGCCCGCTGTGGGACTACTCGGGACCTACGTATTCCTGCTGTTCCCCGACGGGAGGCTCCCTTCGCGGCGGTGGCGCCCGCTGGCCTGGCTCTCCGGGGCGGTGATCTTGTTGGTGAGCATCGGCGTCGCGCTCGACCCAGGGCCACTGCAAAACCTCGGAGGGGTGCAAAACCCGTTCGGGATGCTACAACCCTGGATGATGCCCGTGTTCTGGGCCGTCCTCCCGTTGCTGCCGCTGTGCATGCTCGGCTCGGCGCTAAGCCTGGTGCTGCGGTTCAGGCGCTCCAGGGGAGAAGAGCGCCAGCAGGTCAAATGGATAGCCTTCGCCGCCTCGGTGGTGGGCCTGCTGTATATGATCGCCATGGTTACCTCGTTCATCTTCCCATCGGGGGCCTGGTTCCAGGTGGGCTCGCCTTTGTGGTTGGATCTCATAGCCTACACGGCACTACTGAGCTTCACGCTGGTCCCGATCGCGGTCGGCGTCGCGATGCTGCGCTACCGCCTCTACGACATAGACGTAGTTATCAACCGCGCCCTCGTCTACGGCTCTGTGACCGTAATGCTGGCTCTGGTGTACTTCGGGGGCGTGACGGCGACCCAGACCCTCTTCCGGGTACTCACGGGACAGGAACAGCAGCCGCAACTCGCCGTGGTCGTCTCTACGCTCGCGATAGCCGCTTTGTTCAACCCCTTGAGACGCCGTATCCAGGCGTTCATCGACAGGCGTTTCTACAGACGCAAGTACGACGCGAGAAAGACGCTCGAGGATTTCGGTGCCAGGCTCAGGGACGAGACCGATCTGGACAGCCTGAACGAGGATCTGGTCGGGGTGGTGCGCGAGACGATGCAGCCGGAGCACGTCTCCCTATGGTTGCGGCGGCAGGAGGAGGGGCAGCTGTGAGGGCCGCGCGTCCCCGTTGGCATTCATGGTTGGCGGTTTCGGTCGTGGTATTCCTGCTCGGAGGGATAGCCGTCCTGATATTGCTGGGACCACAGGATCCGAACTTCAGGCGGGACCCTGCCGGCTTCGTGGCTTTCATGTGCGCGTTCGCCGCCTTCGGCCTGGTTGGGGCCTTGATCATCTGGCAGCGTCCGGGAAACGTCCTCGGGTGGATCCTGGCCACCGACGGGCTCCTGGCCGTCTGGGGCGCGTCGGCCGACACCTACGCCGATATCGCCTACGAGGCGGGCGGGGGCATGGACCTCCTGTTCCTGGCTTCGGTGTGGTTGAGCCTCTGGTACTGGTTCCCGCTGCTCGGTCTGGCCCTGATCTTCACGCCGCTGCTGTTTCCCGATGGCAGGCCGCCTTCACCCCGCTGGCGGCCGGTGGTATGGGCCGCCGGGCTGACGCTGGCGCTCATAATATTTCTGGCTGCCTTCAGGGAGCGGATAGAGTTTCCGGGCATCTCCATGGACAACCCGGTTGGAATCCCCGGTATCCAGGACCCGGAGAAGAGCCGGATGGGATCGGTGCTGTTCGTCTTCTTTATCTTGTTCCTGGTCGCGGCGCTGGCCTCTATGGTGGCCCGGTACCTGCGGTCGGGAGGCGTGCAGCGGCAGCAGATCAAATGGCTCATGTTTGCCACCCTGATAGCCGTTGTGCTAACGATCTCCGAAAACTTCGTCGCGTTTCTGCCTGACAGCGGCGTCCCCTTCGCCGTCTCCGTCGCCCTGTTCCCCATCGCCATCGCCGTCGCCGTCTTCCGTTACCGGCTCTACGACATAGACATAATCATAAACCGCGCCCTCGTCTACGGCTCGCTAACCGTGTCTCTGGTCCTGGTGTACGCCGCCGGCGTGGCTGTTACCCAGACGCTGTTCCGCCTGCTGACCGGCCAACAGCAGCAATCCCAGCTCGCCATCGTCGCCTCCACCCTCGCTATTGCTGCGCTGTTCAGCCCGTTGAGGCGTCGCATCCAGGCGACAATAGACAGGCGCTTCTACCGCAGGAAGTACGATGCTCAGAAGACATTAGCTACCTTCTCGAAGAAGCTACGCGACGAGACGGACCTGGATGTTCTCGGTGAGGACCTCGTAGCCGTTGTCCGAAACACTGTGCAGCCTGAGCATGTCTCGTTGTGGTTGAAGCCGAGTGGTAATTACGATCACCATCGGTCGAAGTTCGTTGGGAAGGCTACGGAATGAGTGGGTTACTCTCGCCAGTCCTCGACCCGAAGGTCCCGAAACCCATCGTAGTCCGTCAGGCTAAGTGTGATCAGGACGAGGTCGTTCGTTCGGGCTACGGCGGCGTGCCACCTGGCCGCACGTTCGTCGTAAGGCAGGATCTCGATCGACGCGGCGACAACGTTGTGGAGGTATTCTTCGATTGCCGACCGCCTCTCGGAAGCCGGCAGCCGGTAGCAGCCGAAGAGCAACTCGTGCCAGACGACAGAGGCGGTGGCGAGTTGCTCCTGATGCCTTCTGAGCCGCTCGAGAATTTTCGGGTTCGGCGCCGGACGCAGCGGCTCGGACACAACGTTGGTGTCAAGCAGGTACCGGCTCACAAGCGCGCCTCGCGTCCGGGTGAGGGGTCCCGCACACCCTCGAAGAGTTCTGGCTCGATGTCGAGGTGTGGCAGATCGACCGTTTCACGGAACGCCCCGTATGCATCCCAAAACCTGTCCCTGCCCGCCGCGAGACGGCGATACTCGCGGAGCGAGAGCATGACCGCCACCGGCTCCCCCCGGCGGGTCAGTTCGATGAAGTCCCTGCCCTCTAGCTCGTGCACCAGCGCCGCAAGGTCGTGCCTGGCCTCCGCAATTGAATACCGCCCGGACATGACGCGCTCCCTTCATGGCTATCTCGATGGCTATTTTAACCTGGATCGAATTCCCTTCAATTGGCGTCGGGATGGAGAGTCGAGGGCCTATGCCTGAGCACACCGACACCTTGCGAGGTCGCTGGCTTCTCTTGTTGCGGGTAGCGTGGGTGGCGGTGGCCGTTCTGGTGGTTGGGCTTATGGTTGCCGGCGCGCCGGAATACTATCACCAGCTCCACACCCTCTCCGATATCGGCGATTCTGCTGCCGTGCGCGCCGACCTCGGTGAGGCGGGTCTCTCCATCGACTTCTACGCAGCGTATCTGGTCGCGTTTGAAGTCGTCTTCGTGGCAGGGAGTCTCGCGATTGGCGCCCTGATCTTCTGGCGCAAGTCCGCCGAGCCGGTGGCTTTCGTTGTCGCGCTGCTGCTTGTTACGCTTGGGGCTGATAGTCTGACGGTCGATGCACTGGCAGCAGACTACCCTATCGCGGGCTGGCTGAGCGAAGGTCTGAGTTTCGTTGGTGAAGTGTGCCTGGTCCTTTTCTTCTACCTTTTCCCGGACGGGCGGTTCGTGCCGCGCTGGACCCGCTGGCTTATGGTCGTGGGAATTGGCTTGACGGCGGCCCAGACGTTCTTCCCCAACTCACCTTTGGGTTGGGATGTCCCGGTCTTCGGCATACTCATCAGCGGCGTGTTTGCGCAGATCTACCGTTACTGGTGGTTCTCTGGCACGGCCCAGCGCCGTCAGACAAAGTGGGTCGTATTCGGCGTCACGGTAGGGATCACAGGGTTTCTGGTGACGATCACGCTCGCCCCGTTCCTCCTCGGTCCGTCCATAGTAAATGACACGCTCAGCGATCTGGTAGGCAACACCGTCATCGGTTTGTTCGTGTTCCTCATCCCGCTCTCCATTGGCGTCGCGGTTCTGCGCTCAGGGCTCTTCGACATAGACGTGATCATCAACCGCACCCTCGTCTATGGCGCGCTCGTGATCGCCGCTCTGTTCAATCCGCTCAGGCGGCGCATGCAGAACTTCATAGACCGTCTGTTCTACCGCAGGAAGTACGATGCCCGGAAAACGCTATCGGCCTTCTCGAAGAAGCTGCGCGATGAGACCGACCTGGAGCGGTTGAATGCCGAGTTGCTGTTGGTGATGCGTGAGACTGTGCAGCCGGCGCACGTTTCCTTGTGGCTGCGGCCGCCGGATCGAAATGGAGGTCGAGAGCGGTGATTACGTTAGCTCTGCCAGTTCTGGACGGTGAGGCCGGACACGAACCGAAAATGCCGGTCGGATGTGAGCACGATCAGGCCGCGCACGCGGGCCACGGCGGCGATCTGTGCATCCAGGGGCGGGATCGGACGCCCCGCGGCCCTCTGCTCTGCCTGGATGCGTCCGAACTCTTCGGCGGCCTCCTTGTCGAAAGGCCAGAGAAGCAGGTCTTCAACCAGAGCCCGAAGACGGCGCAGGTTTTCTCGATGCCGTTGGCTGGCATAGACGGCGTAGTACAGTTCGGCGAGCACCGTGATGGACAGGCCAAACAGATCACCACCCGCCCGAGCCTGTCCTACCCGGCGGTTGATAGGATCGTCCCGCGCCATAAGCCTGGTGGCGTGGTTGGTATCGAGCAAGTAGCTAGCCACGCTCTTCCAGGTCCATCTCACGCATACGCTCGATGTCTGCGAGCAGGGTATCCAACTCACCGGGCTCGAATTGCAAGGGGCCGACTCGATCCAGGGCTCGCGAGATCGCTTCCGCGGAGCCGCGTTCGGGCCGATCAGGCGTGCTCCCGAGACGTTCGACGAAATGGAGCACCATGAGAAGCTCATCCTCGGGCAGATCCTGGATCTCCGCGACCAGACGCTTCGTTAGTCGTTCTTTCGTCGGCTCCATTAAGACCTCCTTATCCGGCGCAAAGCTTCGCCGAAATAGCGCACGATCAAACCACTTTAGCACGGCCTCCGAAGGGCGACCGCTCCGGCTGCGAGGAGCAACCTCGTGAGATCCCGGATAGCTTCTCGGGTGGCGTGGCCGGTGTACGCTCTGACCCTGCTTTTTTGCCTAGCCGGGAGCCTACTTGGAGCCCTGGAGCGGCGGGAGAGCTGCGGGGCCCACAACCGCTCGGATTTCTCGGAGCTGCTCTCGACGGTGCGGGAGACGATGCAACCGGAGCATGTCTCGATGTGGCTGAGGGAACCGAAGGCAGAGAAGAAGCTGGAGGCGAAAAGCTGATGGCCGTTCGTGTCAGGGTCGTGTGGGTGCTGTGGGGCCTGGTTATGGGCTTCTTCGTGGCTTCGCTCGTGCTGCGTCTGTGGAACGGCTCCGCCCTTACGTCCTCCCTCGAAGGCCTCGCCTACTTCGAGGAGATCATCTGGTGGGATGTGCTCATCCCCGCGGCCATACCGGCGTATGCAACCATCGGGGCGGTGATCGCCTCCCTCCGTTTCGGCAACCGGGTCGGCTGGCTGTGCCTGGCATTCGGAGGGCTGCTCCGAGAGACGATGCAGCCCGAACACGCCTCCTTCTGGCTGGTGCCGGCCCGCAGCAAGGAGGACGATGGCTGATCGCTCCCTCAGACGGCTTGCATGGTCGCTGTGCGCTTTGACGCTGCTCGTTCTGTCGGCGTCGCTGATTCTTATTCTCCTCGGCTGGTCGACGCCGCTGCCGCAGGGGACGACGCCGTGGCGGGATCAAACCCTCTCACTAGTCGGGATCGTCGGCGCGCCCATCGTCGGCGGCCTGATCGCCTCGCGCCGTCCGCGCAACCCCTACGGGTGGGTGTGGCTCGCCTTCGGATTGGGCCTCGCCCTCCAGCAACTCGCGGCATCCTACGGGGCATACGCGCGGGTTGTGGCGCCGGGAACCCTGGTGGCTCCCCTGACCATCTCCAACGTGCTGGGGCTGGGAGGACCGCTGTCACTCACCCTCGCCCCCTTCCTGTTGCTGCTTTTCCCTACGGGACGGCTCCCATCGCCACGCTGGCGTCCCGTGGCCTGGATCGCGGCCCTGTCTGGGACGGGACTCGTGGTCCTCGACCTGTTCTTCGGTAGCCCGGAAAAGGTCGGGGGGATGGTCACCATCGCGGCCGTGGCAGCGGTTTTTGTGATCTTCGGTGTGTTCGCCCTCTCGGCACTCTCGCTCGTCGTCCGGTATCGCGGGGCTGGTGGGGTGGAGCGACAACAGTTGAAGTGGTTCGCGTTCGCCGCCGTCCTGGCAGCCCTCTTTCTAGTCGGGCAGCAGCTAACTTGGTTGGCCGTCCTCCTGATAGCCTACCTTTTGGGCGGGGACCCGCTAACCCTGAACCAATCACTCGGAAACCTTCTTGAGGTCGCTATCAACGTGTGCCTCTACGCGGCGGTCGGTATCGCCATGCTGAGGTACCGCCTCTACGACATAGACATCATCATCAACCGCACCCTCGTCTACGGCCTGCTCTCTGCGACGCTAGCAATGATCTACCTCGGATGCGTCGTCGGTTCTCAATACGTCTTGCGCGCTCTGGCTGGCCAGGAATCACAACTGGCGATCGTGGCCTCTACCCTCGTGATCGCAGCCCTGTTCAATCCTCTTCGCCACCGCATCCAGGACTTCATAGACCGCCGCTTCTACCGCAGGAAGTACGATGCTCAGAAGACATTAGCTACCTTCTCGAAGAAGCTGCGCGACGAGACGGACCTGGATGTTCTCGGTGAGGACCTCGTATCCGTTGTCCGAAACACCATGCAACCCGAGCACGTCTCGCTGTGGATGAAGCCGGACGGCGACCGGCGGGCGGCCGCTCGCGCGGAAGGAGATAGTTGAGCGTGCGAGCCCACGACGAGATCATGGAGGGGAGAGGATGAACCGCACGAACGTCTCGAACGTGTTGGTTATAGGCTCCGGGGCCGCCGGACTGCGGGCCGCTATCGCAGTTTACGAGGCCGGTAGCGAGGTCGTTGTCGTCGGCAAGCGCCTGCGCAAGGACGCCCACACCGTGCTCGCCGCCGGCGGCATCAACGCAGCTCTTGGCACGGTGGACCCGGAAGACTCCTGGCAGCAGCACTTCGCCGACACGCTGAAGGAGGGCTATTTCCTGTCCGACCCTCGGGCGGTCGAGATCATGGCCCGCGAAGCCCCACGCGCAATAGAAGAGTTGGTCGAGTACGGCTGCCCCTTCGCGCGTACCGGGACAGGCGAGCTCGACCAGCGCTTCTTCGGGGCGCACAAGTACCGCCGCACGTGCTACGCGGGCGACTACACGGGCAGGGCGATGCTATACGCGCTCGCGGACAAGGCCGACTCTCTTGGCATCCCCGTGCATGAGGATCGCTACGTTTCGCGCCTGTTGGTCCACGACGGCCGCTGCTTCGGGGCCTTCACCTTCGACATACACTCGGGCGAGCGGACCGTCTACCTGGCCGACGCGGTGGTACTTGCGACCGGGGGACACACCCGACTGTGGCGCAGGAGTTCCAGCAGGCGCGACGAGAACACCGGCGACGGGATGTACCTGGCGCTCGAGGCCGGCTGCCGGCTCGCCGACATGGAGCTCGTGCAGTTCCACCCCACCGGCATGG
>JBBPYN010000089.1:0-11732 GCA_038199875.1 Rubrobacterales bacterium | reverse complement strand
GTCGTACTGCCTGTGCCCCCACAGCCGCTCAAGCCCGGCGCAGGGCAGGAACACACCAACCATGCCAGGCTCATCAGCGTACTTCTCTATCTCTCTTGCCGCATCCTCAGGGTCCTGCGGGCAGGCGAGTATGCAGCCTAGCAGGCCATTCTCTGGCGAGCACCACTCCGAAAGTAGCCAGGCGTTGTAGGCGCGGGCGAGGGCAGAAGCGTAATCCGCCTGCGAGATCACCGGTATCTTCAGGAAATGGTCGGGAAAGAGGACGCCGATGTCAACGTGTATTACGTCTAGCTCCTCGCGCATCTGGGAGGCGGAGTGGACCATGCGCGTGCCCTCCTGCCCAGAAGGGAACTTCGCCTCGTAGACCGTGGTCCCTGGCGAGAAGCCAGGGATGTCCAGATAGAATTCTTTTGCGTCCTTTATGGTCTCGAGCGCCTTCTGCCAGGGCATCTCGCAGTAGGGCATGATCGCCTCGGGCGACTCGTGGACGTGAACGTCGCAATCGACGATCAGGATATCCTCTAGCTTCTCCTTGCGTTCCTCTTTCCGCGTCGCGGTCTCGGTCACGATCTCTCCTGTCTCTAGCGCATCATCCAGCCGCCGTCGATACCTATGGTCTGGCCCGTTATAAAGGACGAGGCGTCCGAGGCGAGGAAAGCGACGAGGTTGCCGATATCTTCGGGCGTACCACGGCGCTTGATGCTCTGCTGCTCGAGCATCCAGCGATTGTAGCCTTCCTGGTCTGGATGGATCTTCTCCGCGTCCGTTGGAAACGCGCCAGGCGCTATAGCGTTGACGTTGATGTTGTCGGGGCCGACCTCGCGGGCGAGCGTACGCGTAAAACCAACGATGCCGCCCTTCGAGGCGACGTAATCTAGCAGTAGCGTCCACCCTATAAAGAAGGTTATAGAGGCCACGTTTACGATGTTGCCCCTTCCCCGCTCTTTCATGTAAGGGTAGACGGCCCGCGCGCACAGGAAGTAGCCCTTGAGGTTCACGGCCATTACCCTGTCCCACTCTTCTTCCTCGATCTCCGTCCACGCCCGACGCGGGTACACGGCTGCGTTGTTGACGAGGATGTCCACGCCGCCGAGGTCGCGCGCTACCCCGGCGACCGTTGCCTCAACCGAGCTCCTGTCCGAGACGTCCACCTCCATGGCGATGGCACGGGCACCGTTCGCTTCGGCCAGTCCAGCGACCCTCTCCGCCTTCTCCCGTGAGACGTCCACTGCGGCTATGGACGCACCGTCTGCGGCCAACCTGGTGCAGATACCCTCGGCGAGGCCACCGCCACCGCCCGTCACGAAAGCAACCCGACCCTCCAGCGGACCTGCCACAGGCATCAACCTCCTAGATTCCGCCTCGACGAACCCCGAATTTCACCCGGTGACGATGATATACGCCTCGTTGAACCGTAACAAGATAGCCAGGACCATAATGTGCCCTGGCGATTCGAGCGCATGGAGCTTCGCGCCCCACGGATACGCCCCCGCCGTGGACTTCAATCGTCTAGGGTCGCGTTCCGTTGTAGTGGGTCAGGCCTAGTCGGACTTGAGCCAGTGCCGCGGGAGCACGATCCACTGGAATCCGCCGCCTTCGCCCCTGGTCAGGAAAGCCTGAGTCTGCGCGGGCGCCCGTTCGAGTAACGCTCAGGCGCTCTGGTCTCTGAGGAGGCTCGTATACAGGGACCTGGTCTCCGGCGAGGGTGACGTGCCGTATTCCTGGTCGAGTATCTGCATGCACATCCTGTACTGGTGCAAGGCCCTCCCCCGCAGCCCCAGTCGGGCGTAGCAACGCATCAACAGGCGGTAGCTGTCTTCGTGGCAACGGTCCTTCTCAAGGACCCTGTAGCAACCCCTGATGCTCTCCTGGTATTGCCCACTCTCCATATGGTGCACGGCGAGCCTGCCAAGCATATCCATGTAGGCGTTGGACAGGCGCTCACGCTCGACCATCGTCCAATCGTCGTAGAGGTCTTCGATCAGGTAGTCGCCCCGATACAGTTCGATGGCCTTCTCGTACTCGACGGCCGCCGCCGGCATGCGGTCCTCCCTCTCCAGGCGCCGGCCCGTCTCGTAGCGCTCATCGAGCTCGTCCACGTCGGTCCATATCCTGACGGCCTCAGACAGGTGATAGTACCCGTCCTCGAGCGTGACGTAGTTGGTAGAGAGGGCCGAGGAGCAGCCGCCCAGGAGCTTGCGCAGGCCGTGGATGGCGGAGTTCAGCGACCACCTGGCTTTCTTGAGGTTTGACTCGGGCCACAACCAGCCCATCAGATGGTCCTGCGAGACCGGCCGCCTCCTGTTGGCCAACAGATACTTCAGGATGGTCAGCGCTTTACCGTTACGCCCCAGGTGCATGGCGTTGCCGTCGCACAACATCTCGAAATGGCCGAAGAAACGCACCTGCAGAGAAGGCTGGCTGGCGTGGGCCGGTGCCTCCTGGAGATAGGCGGAAGGCTCTTCCCTGACGGTCTCCTCCACCATCTGCCGCACGGCTTCGGGGGCGGCGCCACGGGCAGAGAAGGCTCCAACCATGGACCCGTCTAGCCGGCGTAAAACCAGTACGTCAGGGTCCCTCTCCATATAGTAACCGGTCGGCAGATCCAACGATAATCCCTGCATAGTATTTCTCCAGACCGCTGATCCTCGGCCGGAAGGGCTCGGCTCTTCTCCCTTACCTCGCCGTCTTTACGGGTAGACGTTCTGTGGACAGATCGTTGCGGCTCCTTTCCCAGGGGACGAAACGTCGAGACCCGGCTCGCCCGCAACCACTTTCCACGTTCAGCATATTACGGGGAAGGGGTCGCCCGTATCACTCAAATGAGTGATTCTTGTCACTTCTGGAAAATTAGATGTGGGCCTGTAGGGCCGGACCTTAAGCCAGAGTGGCGCCTCGTTAGCCGGCGGAACCCGCCTGGCTTTCGCCTTCAGCGTACACGACTCGCAGCAGCACGCCAACGACCGAGGGGTCGAACTGGGTGCCCGAATTATCTTCGATCTCTTTGAGCGCGGCCCTCCGGGAGACGCCGTAACCGTAGGGCCTGGCGCGTATCATGGAGTCGAACGCGTCAGCCACGGAGACTATTCGCGCTATCAGGGGGATGTCCTCCCCCATGAGCCCATCGGGGTATCCTTTGCCGTCGAAACGTTCGTGATGGTGCTCGACGACCGGCAACGCCGGCGCCAGCTCCCTTACGGGGGTGAGGATCCCGACACCCAGCACCGGATGCTGTTTTATCTCGGCGTACTCTTCCTCTGTCAGGCTGACGGATTTTTGCAGGATGCGATCCGGTACGCCTATCTTACCCACGTCGTGCAGCAAGGCCCCGTTGGCAAGGGCTTCCATCTGTTCTTCGGGCAAGGATATCTCGCGGCCGATACTAAGGGCGAGGCTGGATACGGCCCTCAGATGCTCCTTGATATAGGGGTCTTTGGCCTCCATTGCCTCCACGAGCGTCCTGGCTATATCCAGGACCCTACTCTCGCCTTCGAATGCCTCGAAGTCTTGCGCACCGGCGGGTAGTCCGGAGATACCCTCCGGGCTGCCCTTGGCCTTATCCAGGGCGCGCAGGGCTGCGTCGAGGACCGTTCTCTCGTCCCCCGTCTCGGCGAACACCCAGCCAACGGCGGCTGCCTGTGACGACTCGCCGGGACGGCCGGTCTCCTCCGAGACGTGTTGCTGGAGCGCGAGAGCCGACCTGCGGGCCCTGCTCTCGCCCGAGCCGCCGAGGATGACGACGAACTCCTCGTCCCCGTAGCGGAACACACGCTGCCTGCCGTCGCTAAGCCTCTTGCCGATCCTCCGCAGAAGCGCGCTACCAGCGGCCTGGCCGTAAGCCCGGGCATAGTCGCGAAGGCTGCCAAGGTGCATCGCCAGGACCGTAAGCGCCCTGCCGTGGGAGAGCTCCTGCCGCAGAACGCGGTGGAGCGACGCGCGGTTCGGTAACCCGGTGAGCTGGTCAAGCCCGCCAGGGGAGTCTTCCGCGTCCTCGAGGGCTGGGGCTATTCCCCCGGCCAGGAGCTTCAGGGCACGCTCCTCCTCGGCGCCGTACTCTCCGCCGCCGACGATCACGGCCCCCCACTTCTCGTCTTCGTCCGCGCCGAGGGGTACTGCCATGAAACCCTCTATACCGTGGATCTCCCTGTCGCTGCGCACGGTGTCGCCCCCTCGACAACTCTGCAGCACGAGACGCTGGATCTCGGGATGCCACCAACTCGGGCAGACGTCGAAGTCACCCTCCATGAGGGTGCGATGATGATTGCCCTTGAGCGCGGCGACGTGCGCGTAAGGCCCCCCTCCCACCGCGTGGGCCGCCTCGACGGTCCATCCGAGTATGCCTTCCAGGCTCAAGACCTTCAGCACCGGCCCAAACTCAGAGATCAAACTCTCGTCGCTCTCCACGCGGTCTATCTCGTTTGCGAGGGTCGAGGAGAGCCCGACGGCGAGCTTCCTGAAACCCTGTATCTCGGAGGCCAGAAACGTGACGACCACGCAGAAGAGCGCTATAAAGCCTGCCCTCAGGGCCACCGGTGTAGAAACCAGATCACCCATGCCCCCCGATACGACGACCGCAACCGGGTACCCGACCACCAACGCGGCGGTAGCCACGGCGACCCTCGGACGGGTTTCGATCCAGGCTATCCCCACCGCGGCGAGGAGGTAGAGCGGGAAGAAGGGGGAGTCCGCTCCCCCTGTATAGGCGACCAGCACCCCGATGAGCGCTGAGTCCAGAAACACGCGTATGAACCTCTCTCGCAGAAAGACCTGAGGCCTGCCCACGACCAGGAACACCCCGAGGATGAAGGCGAGCCCCACAGACACGTAAGCACCTTCCATCCCCGACAAAGGCCACGCCAGGCTCAACATCAGGGCCACGACGGCCGCCAGCGCCATACGGAGTAGTCCGGATCGGGGAGAGGCCACTGTGGATGCAGTCTTGGTCTGGCGCATTCTCCTACCTCATCTCCCCTTTACCAGAGACTACCGGGGGAGGATTCGGCCGAGGTTTTCATCGAGGTGAGTTTCGGATGCGTCCAGCCTCGCGCCACCTTTGCTTTCGAGCGAGGGGAAGACGAACCGGTGATCGTCCGCCATGCGGTACCCTTCCGACTCGGTGTCGAGGAGCCTCAAGAGCGCCCGCACGACGACCCCGTCAAACTCGGTATCTATGCCCGCGCTCAACTGCTCGCGCGCCTCCGCTGAATTAATGCCCGGGCGGCGGGGCTGGTCCAGGATCATGGCGGCATAGGCCTGGGCTACCGATAGTATTCTGGCCTCGAGTGGGATCCAGGGACCACGCAGCTTGTCCGGATACCCGCGGCCATCGGGGCGCTCGTGGTGCCAGCGAACCCATCCGGCCATCTCCCCGAACTCAGAGACCGCCGCCAGCGCCTCCCCACCCCGCGCGGGGTGCTCGTCCAGGCGGCTCTTCGCTATGGAGTTGAGCCTGCCAGTCGCCACCAGCAGATCCTCGGGCAACCCGAACAACCCGACGTTGTGCAACAGACCGGCCATGCGCAGGCTCTCGGCCCTGGTGTCGTCCATCTTCATCTCGCGGGCAAGGTCAGCAGCGTACGTCGCCGTGGCCGCCGCGTGCCTGTGGGTGTACCCGTCCTTCTGGCCGAGGTCCCTGACGATCATGGTCCCGAACGCCGTGTTCGAGGTGGTGAGCGCCTCCTCCAGAGACTCCACCCGCGTCCGCAACTCCCTGTTCTCTTTGACCTGTTCCCGAGAGCGATACACCAGCGCCTGGCTCGCTATGGAGCCCGCGATGACCACAACCGCGGCTATCGGCCCGTACTCCACCAGGGCCAGCACGCCAAGTCCTGCGGTCATCACGTTGACCGCACCCGACAACAAGTAAGGTTGTGTGATCTCTTGCCAGGTCTCGCGGAAGGATTGATCGTACTTGACCCTGAAAAGGACGAGGTTGACGACTTCACTTGCACCTAACAGCGCCGTTCCAGAGACGAGCGTACCGTAGAAGATGCTAACCGAAGGCGCGGAACTGCCGAGCAATAGTGGCACCGAGACGAACGAGAACGCTACGCCCGCCAAGTAAACTATCGTGATGCTGTGCCCGAGCTCGTAGAGAGTCCGTAGCGGATTTCCTCTCCCCACAACAAACGCGGACGGGATGGCTCCAAGCGCCGCCCACATGGGCCCTAGTGCCACAACCGCGACTATGAGCGCGATGGCACAGGCGCTTACCGCGGTCCGTTCGGTAATTCGGACGGCGAAGATGTCGCCGAGCAAGACGAAGGCTGCGAGGACCACCGCTCCAACCACGAGGGCAGGCTCAACATCTAGCCCGTATCGATACCCCCAGGATGCGCACAAAGCCACCGCGAAAGTCGCCAGTGCTGCAATGTAAGTTTTCAGGTAATGCTCGCGAGCTATATCCACGTTCTCTAACCAGCCATAGGCAACCTAGCGTGCGGAATTCTCGCACACTTTGTAGGGTTCGCACAAGGCTGTTGCTCGCCGGCCTGCCTACCAGGATCTCTTGATCATGCTAGCACTCCCTCCTGGTTTTTCGATTCCGCTATTGCGCTCCGCACAGACGAGCTACCGAATTCTTCTGACCATACCCTCAACTTCCTCTGTTTTGATCCTTCTGATACCTGGATACTACCTGAACTTGCCCCCCCTCGTAAGTGATCAGGACGATGAAGTATCAGTGCTCGCGTATTGCTTCGCTCCCTTTTGGGGGCGTATCAGGGGGTTGTGTGTCGGAGGTTACGGCGAGGAAGACAATGATAACGAGACCTGCAGCGGTGGTAGCGGCCCCAGCCAGGAGGTACGTGAAGCGGGCTCCCGAGGTGTCCAGGATCGCGCCGCCCATACCGTAGGCGAAGACCTCTCCTATGCTGAAACTCAGGAACCTTACAGAGAACACGCGCCCAAGAAAGGCGTCTGGCACCCGCTTTTGCAGGATGGTGTCCGTGGTCACGTTCTCAGTGCCGTTGGCGACCCCGGCCACCATCAGCGCGCCAAGCGCGACGACGAACGAGGGTGAGAGGCCAGCTCCTACCAGCGCCAGCGCCGTCACGAAGACCCCGAAGAAGTAGAAGGGCAGCAGTCTGACGTGGTCGCCCAGGGCGGCCATCAGGGCCGAGCCAAGTACCATGCCGCCCCCGTAAAGGCCGACGAGAATGCCGTAACCGGCGTTGCCGGCGTCGAACGTCTCTTTAGCAAGGAACACCTCGGCCGGGATCGTCGTGTTGATCGTCAGCACGGTGAGGAAGGCCCCTAGAACGATCGCGAGGGGCACGCGCGCCCCCGCCAGGTAGGCGAACCCGGATCTCAGGTCCTCTCCGAAACCCGCGCCTTCTTCCTCCCTTTGCGGGCGCGGCAGGGAGATGAGTGAGAGCGAGGCCGCGGAGATGAGGTAGGTCGCCGAGTCGAGCACGAAGGCGGCGTCGACGCCAACGGTTGCAACCAGCAGGCCCCCGAGGGCTGGACCGGCCGTTTCCGAGACGCTGAAAGTGCCGCCTATAAGGGCGTTGGCCCGTGTAAGATCCCCCCCTCCAACCACGCTAGGGAAGGCGGCCCGGATCGTGGGGTTGAACAACGTACGGGCGAGGCCCATGAGGAAGACCAGGACGTAGATGGTGGCGAGATCACGGGCGAAGACTAGCCCCAGGACGAGGGCAGCCCGCGCGAGGTCGCTCGCTACCAGGACGAGACGGCGGTCGAGGCGGTCGGCGAGGACGCCGGCAAGCGGGCTGGCCAGGGTGGGCAGCAGACGGGCTACAAGCGCGCCGCCCACGGCCGAGGCGCTACCCGTGATCTGGACCACCAGGATTACTAGCGCGACCATGGAGACGGCGTCGCCCAGGAATGAGGTGCCCTGGCCTATCCAGAGTCGCAAGAAGCGACTATTCTTTAGAAGAGGGTCGCTAGTGGAATCCAACCCCATCCCCCCCGACGAGACCAACCACCAACATCCTCCCGGCGACGGAAGCCAGTGTCCAGCTTAACCGATGCCGCTACCCGTCTCTAGCCCGACCTTGCAACCGGCGAGAGCACACAGGCGCCGAGCCGCACGGGGGTATCCGTATCGTTCGAGATATCGGCCAGAGCGTAAAGCGAGGACGCCGCCTGTCTTGCGTCGGGCGCGGAGATCTCGAGCCGAGAGACGCCGGTCGCGCCATCGGGGTGCCTGGCCGCGAGACCGCCGGCGTGCTCGCCGCCTTGCGTCACCGCGAAACCGAGGCTTTCGTAGTCGGCCGAGGCAAGCTCCAGGTCGCGGACGAGTATCACCAGATGGTCGAGCCGGGTCAGCAAGGCATTCGGGAACGAGAGGCTAAGATTCCGGCTTCAAGGGCCTATCCGAACTACCAGGACCTGCCGGAGACGTTGTCTTCTCTTCTGCGCGACCAGGACGCTGGTCCTCCCACCGCTCCAGGGTGCGTCCTGGAAGATAGACGATAAAGAGCCATAACACGGCGACGATGAAGAACCCTAATATAGCTGTCAGGAACTGCCAAACTTCCGACCCCAAAATCTTCCTCTCCATCGCGCTAGCGTAGCCATCCGCGACTACCCAAAGAGTAGTACATCACGGCTGCAACTGCCGTGAAAGTATTGCCCTGATTCACTGGCACGGGACTGCGACCGGACCCTTACAACCGCAACCCCGTGGCGCTTCGGCACTTCAGCTCTATTGGCTGTTCTTGCTCAACGCTCCCAGAAAGGTGGATCGAAGACCTTAGGAGCCCATGTCTTCGTGTACTCGGGCCACAGCATCGTGTAGTGGTTCGCGCCTTTCAGCAATACCTCTTCGCGAACGTCGAGGACATGCGCCATCACATCGCGGGCCTCCTCGGAGATGAGCGGGTCGCTGCCTGGGAAGAAGCCCTGCTCGGCCCTTACCAGCGCGACCGGGCAACTCACGCCGCGCATCTCTTCGGCTGTGGGGCTGGTGGAGGATACCGACGGGCTATCCTCTTCCGCCGCCGCGCGGGAGGCTTTGGGATTGTAGCCGCCATCGACCTCCCCGAGATCGTAGAGATAGTAGTCGGCGAGGTCGGGCGGCAGGTCTTCCATCGTCAGGCTCCGATCCGGGAACCAGAAATCCAGGTACGCCTCAGGGCTCTCGAAGGTCATGTCCAGACGCCGGAAGGCCCGCGCGAGACCCTCCTCCAGCGCTGCCGCCTCTTCTTTTTCCTCCTCGGTTATCTCCCCGGCCGAACTCTCGACGCGGGGCCAGCCGCCGTCGAGCAGGACGAGGGCGCGTACGCGGCCGGGGGATTCGAGCGCGGTCTTCAGGGCGACGAAGGCGCCCATGGAGTGCCCGACGAGGATCGCCTGGTCAAGCCCGAGGTGGTCAAGGACACGGATCACGTCGGAGGCGTGCGTCTCCAGCCCGTAGCCCGACTCCGGTTTGTCTGAGTCTCCCCGGCCACGAAGGTCTACGCCGACGAGGCCGCGCGAGGGACCGAGGTAGCGCGCGGCGGCGTTGAAGGCCCTGTGCTGGGTCGTGATGCCGTGCAGGCAAACGACGGGATCGGGGCCTTCTCCGGCGCGGCCTATCGCGAGCTCTACCTCGCCGGTGACGCGTTCGCTTTTCCAGATGTTCTCCTGCATTCGCCGGGATTATACGCGAAGGCGTTCGGAGGGGCGGGTGATGGTAATCTACCGGAATGGACTATTTCGAGAATGTGCTCGAGGCTGTCGGGAATACGCCGCTAATTCGGCTTGGGAGGATAGAACGCGAGGAGGGAATAGAAGCAACCATCCTCGCCAAGGTCGAGTACATGAACCCGGGCGGGTCAGTGAAGGATAGACCGGCCATCAAGATGCTCGAGGTGGCCGAGAAGGAGGGGCTCTTGAAGCCAGGCGGGACCGTCGTCGAACCGACGAGCGGGAACACCGGTGCTGGCCTGGCCCTGGCCGCCGCGGTCAAGGGCTACCGGTGTGTCTGCGTGATGCCGGAGAAGGCCAGCAAAGAGAAGCAGGACCTCCTGAAGGCCATGGGCGCTGAGGTCGTGCTGACTCCGGCGGCCCCGCCCGAGGACCCTGAGAGCTATTACGCCGTCGCAGAGAGACTCGCCGGTGAGATCCCTGGCGGCTTCAAGCCAGGCCAGTACGAGAACCCGGCCAACCCACTGGCCCACTACGAGTCGACGGGACCCGAACTCTGGCGCCAGACCGGGGGCCGCATAACCCACTTCGTCGCCGGAATGGGCACCTGCGGGACCATAACTGGCACGGGCCGTTACCTCAAGGAACAGAGCGCCGACGTAAGCGTCGTTGGTGTCGACCCGGAGGGGTCTATCTTCTCAGACCCCGAGAAGATACACTCCTACGCCGTCGAGGGCGTCGGGGAGGACTTCTATCCCGGAAACCACGACGCGAGCGTGGTGGACGACGTGATCCAGGTAGACGACCGCGAGTCTTTCCTCATGACGCGCCGCCTGATGTCAGAAGAAGGCCTCTTCACAGGGGGCTCGTGCGGGATGGCCGCGGTCGGCGCTGTAAGGGCCGCCAAGGAATTACCAGCTAGCGCCGTGGTCGTCGTGCTCCTGCCCGACACGGGGCGCAACTATGTCTCCAAGGTCTTCGACGACGAGTGGGTCCTGGCCAACTCGGACGCCACAGAGGAAGACCTCGAAAGGCCTTACCGCGTTTTCGGGGAGGGATCTTGAAGTTCTCACAGAGCGGGTTCGCCACGCGCGCCATACACGCGGGGCAGGACCCAGACCCTGCGACGGGGGCCACGATAGTACCCATCTACCAGACCTCGACCTACACCCAGGAAGCGCCGGGACAGCACAAGGGCTACGAGTACAGCAGGACGGGAAACCCGACGCGCGCAGCCCTCGAAGAGTGCGTGGCCGCCCTGGAGGGCGCCGAGTACGGCCTCGCCTTTGCCTCGGGGCTCGCGGCGACGACCGCTGTGATGAGCCTGCTCTCACCAGGTGACCACGTCGTCGCCGGCGACGACCTCTACGGCGGGACCTACCGGCTCTTCGACAAGGTCCTCCCCCGCGCCGGCGGCCTTGACTTTACCTACGTGGACACCACTGACCCTGCCTCCGTAGAGGAGGCGCTAAGGCCCGAGACGAAGCTGCTCTGGATCGAGACGCCGACCAACCCGATGCTCACCCTCTCGGACATAGCGAGGCTATCGGAGATGGCGCACGGGCGCGGCGCTGTCGTCGCCGTCGACAACACCTTCGCCTCACCTTACTTCCAGAACCCGCTGTCTCTGAGAGCTGACATCGTGGTCCATTCCACGACCAAGTACATGGGCGGCCATTCCGATGTGGTAGGCGGGGCAGTTGCGACGTCCAACGCGGAGTTCTACGAGGGGATCAAGTTCTACCAGAACGCAGCAGGCGCCGTGCCAGGCGCTTTCGACGCCTGGATCGTGCTCCGCGGCCTCAAGACCCTCGCCGTCCGCATGCGCCAGCACGAGGAGAACGCACTGGCGGTGGCCAGGTTCCTGAAGGACCACCCAGAGGTCGAGACCGTGCACTATCCGGGCCTGCCCGAGCACCCGCAACACGAGCTCGCCAAGAGACAGATGAGCGGCTTCTCGGGGATGGTCTCGTTCACCTTGAAAGGCGGCGCCGAGGCCGCCTACGCCGCGGTGCAGAAGACGCGGGTCTTCCACTTCGCCGAAAGTCTGGGCGGGGTCGAGTCGCTAATAACCCATCCTGCCACCATGACCCACGCCGCCATCCCGCGCGAGCAGCGCGAGGCAAGGGGCGTCACCGACG
>JBBPYN010000088.1:0-3746 GCA_038199875.1 Rubrobacterales bacterium | reverse complement strand
GGGGGCGCCAGGATGCCCGGTGACACGTCGCCGACCGTCGGAGAGTTCGTGGACAACATTACGGGCGGCGGCGGCCGCACCCGCGGGCTGTCCGTGGAGGTCGGCGAACAGCAGGCGGCGGCTGACATAACGGTGAACGTGGACTACGGGCGTTCGATCCCACAGTTGACCAAGGCCGTGCGCGAGCGGGTGATAGAACGCGTACAGAACCTCACGGGCCTCGAGGTCAGCGAGGTAAATATCCAGGTGAACGACGTGAACCTACCCTCTGGGTAGATTCACGTCAGCACGCTGCGCCCTTCGCTTGTCAGCCGTCAGGAAACTTTGGGTAAGGGGAGAAGGGTGGCTTCGATCTTCTTGGTGAGGTCTTCGATGCGGCAGGGCCAGGGTATGTAGGCGCGCCCGTCGCCGAGGGCTTCTTTGAGACCCGTAGACAGCGTAAGCACCGGAATATCCGCCGCGGCGAGCGTGCCGCCCATGTCTGCGAGCAAGACATCCCTCGACTCGGAGCTCAGGGTGGGAGCGAGGAGCAGGAGCCTGACCCCTTCGAGAAGCTCCTCAGGACTGCTTCCGGGGGGGTCTTCGATCAGGCGTGTATCGTACCCGACACCCTGGAGCAAAGCCTCGAGGGCACGCCCCGCCACCGAGTTTCCCCCGAGGATCGCGACTGTCGTTGGTCCGGTAATCTGTGCTCCTTGTTACTCTAAGGACAAGTTCATTTCTCCAGAAATTATGGGTTAGAAAGCGCCCCGAGCAAATATGCCAGGTGGACATTTTTGGCACGCTACGCCCTTGCGTGCTTCCTACCCGTCGGTGCTTTTGCCTAGGGCGTAGACCATGAGCCTGAAGTCCTGGGGACGGCTGGCCATCCTGACGGCTTCTTCGTAGTCCACTCTGTCTTCCTCGACCAGTTTGAGTAGGGCCTGGTCGAAGGTCTGCATGCCGTAGTACTCGCCCTCTGAGATGGCCTGTTCGATGTGGCCTGTCTGGGCCGGGTCCATGATGAAGTCCTGGATGCGGCCTGTGGTGACCATTACCTCGCAGGCCGCCGCCCTACTTTCGTCCTTCGTGCGGATCAGGCGTTGGCCGACGATGCCTTTCAGCGTGCCGGCCAGCATGGTACGCACCTGGTTCCGCTCGTGCGGCGGGAAGAGGTCTATGATGCGGTTCACGGTCTCGGTCGCGTCCACGGTGTGTAGCGTCGAGAGCACGAGGTGGCCAGTCTCCGCCGCCGAGAGGGCCATCTGGGCGCTTTCTGCGTCCCTGATCTCCCCGATCAGTATCACGTCGGGGTCCTGCCTCAGAACCCGCCTCAGGGCCCGCGCGAAGGAGGCCGTGTCCGCGCCAACCTCGCGCTGGTTGATGATGCTCTTGTCGTCCCTGTGCAGGAACTCTATCGGGTCCTCTATGGTGACCACGTGCTTGGGCGTGGAGTGGTTGATCAGGTCTATCATCGAGGCGAGCGTCGTCGACTTGCCGCTGCCTGTCGTGCCCGTGATCAGGACGATGCCGCGCTCCTCGAAGGCGAGCTGGCGGATCGCCTCTGGCAGACCCAACTCCTCGAACTTCGGAATGTCGAAGGGGATAAAACGCATCACTATGGAGACCGCGCCCCTCTGCCTGAAGGCGTTGACCCTGAACCGCCCAGGCCCCGACTCGTGGGAAAAGTCGGCCTCCCCGTCCCGCTCGAAATCGTCGATCAGCTTCTCGGGGATGATCCCCCCAAGAATCGCCTCGGTATCAGAGAGCCCCAGAACACCGTAACCCTCCACAGGCGTCAACAGCCCCTCGACCCTGATGACGGGCGGAGAACCCACCTTCAGATGCAGGTCGCTGCCCCCCTCCCGAACCAGCAGCCCAATAAGATTCTCCAACACACCGCCCCCACCCATCACACCACCCCACCTTTCCAACAACAGGAACGCAAGCCCTCATCGCCCAAAAGACCACAAACCTCTCCCGCACATATTAGCAGTCAGGAACCCCTCGCCCGCGCCCCAAGAACCAAAAACCGACAAACCAACAAGCGAAGCCCGAAGGGCGCAGCGTGCTGACAAGCGACCGAAGGGAGCGTGCCGACAAGCGGAGGCGGAGCCGGAGCGTGCTAACAAATGTCCACATGGCATATTGGCGCTACTCTCGACCGTGGGCATACTTACGTGCGGCTGCGTACTAGGCTATTATGTTGGTCCGTCTCGGACCTTTTGAGGAGAATCGACAGGTGAGTTACGAGATAACGAATCAGGAGATCGCGCTCAGGCAGAAGGGCCAGTATCCCGAGGTCCCCGGCAGCAAGAAGGTCGGGACCGGCGTCAAGATCACCGACGTCCTCGTCTACCAGGGCAAGGTGAGCGAGGAGCAGGTGCTCATGGCGCTCGAGGCCCAAAAGGACTATCCCCAGAAGGACTTGGGCAAGGTCATGCTCTCGCTGGGGTTCATCTCGGGCGCAGACCTGGCCCAGGCCCAGGCCAAGCGGCTCGGGCTCGACTACGTCGAGATCAACGAGAGGGACGTCGACCGCGAAGTGGTAGGCCTCATCCCCGAGAGGTTGCTGCGCAAGCACCGCGCCATCCCGCTCAGGATCTCCCCAACCAGGCACCTCGTCGTCGCGATGAGCGACCCGAGCAACCTCTACGCCCTCGAAGACCTGAGGATCATCTCCGGCTACCAGATCACACCCGTCGTCGCCACAGAGGACGAGATCCGCAGCACCCAGGCCAAAATCTTCGCCACAGGGGAGCAGATCACCAAGATACTCGAGGAGGCGGCGGGCGAAGGTGCGGAAGACGATGGCGAGCTAGATCTCGGGGTCGAAGCAGGCCCCGACGAGAAGCCGATAATCCGCCTCGTGACCTCGGTGCTGCAGCACGCAGTCGGGGACGGAGCTTCAGACATCCACATCGAACCCCAGGCGCGCGAGGTGACGGTCCGCTTCAGGGTGGACGGCGTCCTCAGGGAAGTCATGTCCATCCCTCCCAAACTCCAGCACGCCGTGACGGCGAGGCTCAAGCTGCTTGGGGAGTTGAACATCGCCGAGAAGCGGGTGCCCCAGGACGGGCGCTTCTCAGTAAAGCTCAACAAACAGAAGATAGATTTCAGGGTAGCCTCGCTGCCGACGGCCTACGGCGAGAAGGTCGTGCTGAGGCTACTCGACACGTCAAGCGTCGACCCTGACCTGAAGAAGCTGGGCTTCGTGCCGAGGGACTACGAGCGCTACGAGGCCGTCTTCCGCAGGCCGTACGGGGCCATCCTGGTCACGGGGCCGACGGGCTCGGGCAAATCAACGACGCTCTACGCCACCCTCAGCGAGCTCAACTCCCCGGAGAAGAACATCATAACCGTCGAGGACCCCGTCGAGTACAAGGTGCCAGGACTAAACCAGGTCCAGATCAACCCCAAGGCAGGCCTTACCTTCGCCTCGGGCCTAAGGAGCATCCTGCGCGCCGACCCCGACATAGTGATGATAGGCGAGATACGCGACCAGGAGACCGCCAAGATCAGTGTAGAGGCCGCCCTGACGGGGCACCTCGTCCTAGCCACGCTCCACACCAACGATGCCCCCGGTGCCCTGAGCCGCCTGACGGACATGGGCGTCGAGCCCTACCTCACCTCCTCGGCTGTCGATTGTGTGATCGCCCAGAGGCTCGTCAGGAAGCTCTGCGAGCGTTGCAAGGAGCCCGTCGAGATCGAACAGGAGATCCTGGAAGGGATGGAGTTCCCGTTCGCCCTCGCCCAGGATGGAATGC
>JBBPYN010000087.1:0-31535 GCA_038199875.1 Rubrobacterales bacterium | reverse complement strand
GGTGAGAAGGGAGCTGTGGGCGCACCAAGGATCGACTTTTTGCGGGTCGGCGCAGGAGACTGAGACGGTAAAAGTCCCGCGCAAGTTCATAGAGAGGCTAACTGACGCGCTCTGCTACGCAGCATAATGGCTAAAGTCGAGGTTAGAGTAGCGAGGTAAAGGTGCGCTCCGGGTACCCCGGAAGGAGCGAAACAGGTGATCGGGAATACGGCAGTCAAACCGCGCGTCAAGATGACGGCGTTATTCGCCTACGCGGCCGGGGTGTCGGGCATCCTGGGAAACCTCTGCCTCATTGCCATGTACGTCCTGCTTGGCTTGCAGAGCGGAAGCCCAGTGGGTGGGACCCTGCTTGGCTCAGCCTTCCACGTGTCGGGTACGGCCAGCGATCTGTTGGGATCGCTCGGGGCGGCGTTCATGATCCCGGTTGCGTTCCTCCTGGGCGGGCGTCTGCCGCGGCGAAGGGCAGCACGCCTGACTCAGGCGGCCGGGCTTGCGGCCATGGCGCTCCTGACCGCCGCTGGCCCTTTGCTGGTGCTCGGATTATTGGCGTTCGAAATCGACACACTGATCTCGATAGCGGGCTTGATGATCCTCGGTCTCTGGCTGCTCCTGATCAACCGGTGGTTGCGCCTGTCGGATGACCTCCCGTCCCGGCTGGCAAGGTTCGGGGAGCTAGTGGGCGCGGGCTTTCTGGCCGGAGAAGCGATCTTCGGGCTTGGACTCTTGCTGCCGTGGATGTCCTGGCCACAGCTCGTGGTTTTTGGCGTCGGCGTCGTTGTAGGTCTGCCGGCGTACCTCGGTATCCCGGTCTGGTTCGTGTTCCTGGGGAGATACCTCGGGGCATCGGCCGGATGAGCGCGCGCGTCGCTCCACCTCTCACTAGCTTGCGTGGGCGCCGGCTCCTGTTCGCCCGCGCGGCATGGGTGGCGGTGGCCGTCACGGCGCTGGCGATAATCTTGTTCAGCGTCCCGAGCAGCTTCGAATACTATCGTGGAGTTTGCACCGCCGCGTCCGAAGTCTGTGCGGAGCGGGCGGTGGCTCAGTCCACCCCAGAAGGTGTGCGGGCGTTAGGGGACACTGGGTTGTCGTTGCGCTCCTACGCCCTCCTGAACGTCGTCGTGGACAAGGGCTTCCAGCTGGCGTGGCTTGCGGTGGGTGCTCTCATCTTCTGGCGGCGCTCCGACGACCAGGTGGCGCTGCTGGTCTCGGCGTTTCTGGTGTCCTTCGGGCCGGTTACGGTCGAACCGACGGCTGCGAACACCTTGATCTCCTCCCAGCCAGCCTGGTGGTTGCCAGTCCGGGGCGTGGAGGCGGTGGGGAACGTATGCAGCGTGCTGTTCTTCTTCCTTTTTCCCGGCGGACGGTTCGTGCCGCGCTGGACACGCTGGCTCGCCGTCGCGTTCATCGCTTTTCAGTTGTCAAGGAGTCTCTTGGCGGGGTTGTACTCTCGTTCGCCCGCCCTGGAGACTGTTTCGTTCTTGGTATTCTTGGGGATCGTAGTGAGCATTACCTGGTCCTTGGTCTATCGTTACCGCAGGTTCTCCTCTCCAGCGCAACGGCAGCAGACCAGGTGGGTTGTACTCGGCACGACCCTGGGTATCGCGGGAACCTTCCCTTTCAAGCTGCCGGTGGACCTCTTGTTGGTTGGCGGGGACACGCCCCTCGCGCTATTGTTTCTCAAAGTGGGCTTTGCGTTGTCCTTTATGCTAGTCCCGTTGTCCATCGGCGTAGCCGTATTACGCTCGCGTCTATTCGACGTAGACGTACTGATCAATCGCACCCTTGTCTACGCCATCCTGAGCGCGACGCTCGTGGGAGTCTACTTCGGGGGCATCGTCCTGTTGCAGCGAGTCTTCGCCGGCCTCACCGGCCAGGAGAAGCTGCCACAACTCGCCATAGTCGCCTCCACGCTGGCCATCGCCGCCCTGTTCGACCCGTTGAGACGACGCATCCAATCCTTCATCGACAGGCGCTTCTACAGGCGCAAGTACGACGCCACCAAGACGCTCGGTGCCTTTTCCGCCCGGCTACGCGAGGAAACTGACCTTGGCACCCTAAGCGACGACCTGGTTTCGGTAGTCAAAGAAACGATGCAGCCCGAGCACGTCTCGTTATGGCTGCGTCCCGACGCCGTCTCCAAATACCACAGGCAATAAGAGCGATTCGCCGAGGCATAGACCTACCGCGAATCTCGCGTTCGGCTACGAGCGAAAGCAAGCTGAAATGCTGAAGTGCTGACATGCTAGCGTCGTTGCACGTTTATAGTAACCTTGCTATAAGGTACTGAGAGCGTGGGTGCAGCGAGGGAAAGGAACGTTATGGCGACGGTAGTAGGGGTTCCCAAGGAGATCAAGGACATGGAGGGCCGCGTCTCGATGCAGCCAGACGGGGTTGCCGAGCTGGTGCATCACGGCCACGAGGTGATGGTCCAGGCCGGCGCTGGTAAGGGAGCGGGTTTCACTGACGAGGAGTATGGTGAAGCTGGGGCGCGCGTCGTCGACGGGCCTGATGAGGTCTTCGAGGCCGCGGACCTTATCGTGAAGGTAAAAGAGCCCGTCCCTGAGGAGTACGACCGTTTCAGGGAGGGCCAGCAGCTCTTCACGTATTTGCACCTTGCGGCCGACAAGGGGCTCACGGAGTTCTTGATGGAGCGGAAGATCAACTCTATCGCCTACGAGACGGTCGAGACGCCGGACGGGCTTCTGCCGCTCCTCACGCCCATGAGCGAGGTGGCTGGCAGGATGTCCGTACAGGCAGCGGCGCACCACCTGGAAAGCCCGCAGGGTGGGGCTGGGCTCCTGCTCGGGGGCGTGCCAGGGACGCCGGCGGCGAAGGTCACGATCATCGGGGGCGGGGTCGTTGGGACCGAGGCCGCCAAGATTGCCCTCGGCATGCGTGCGCTGGTGAGCGTGCTCGACATCAGCCCCAAGCGGCTCGCCTACCTCTCTGACATCTTCGAGGGAAGGGCAGACCTCGTTATACCCAACCGCGCCAGGACCGCCGCCTACGTCAGGCAGGCCGACGTGGTCATAGGGGCCGTGCTCGTGCACGGGGCCAAAGCGCCCAAGCTCGTCTCGCGCGAGATGGTCGCGAGCATGCGCCCAGGGAGCGTCGTCGCCGACGTCGCCATCGACCAGGGCGGGTGCATAGAGACCGCGAGGCCGACTACGCACTCCGATCCCACCTACGTCGAAGAGGGCGTCGTCCACTACTGCGTCGCCAACATCCCCGGTGCCGTGGCCAGGACCTCGACACTCGCCCTGACCAGCGCGACCTTGCCTTATTTGATCCAGATAGCCGACAAGGGCATAGAGGGCGCGGCGGCCGACGATGAGGATCTCGCAAAGGGACTCAGTACGCTGCGCGGGGACCTCGTCTCCGAGCCTGTCGCCGAGGCCCACGACCTCACTTACACCGACGCGAGCAAGATACTCGGGTAAGTTCGTCTAGAGACCCACGAGCCGTCCGAGCCTTCTGCGAAGGCTGCACCGTGAAGGACGCAGGGAAGCACGTCACCCAGGTCCGCAGCGCCTCCGGGGCCACCTTCAGGAACGTCCGGCCGTTCGCCTCGAACGTCGAGACCCCCTCGGTGGTGATCAGTCGGTAGGGGGTGTCGTCCTGACCGGTCGGGAGGAGGTCGGAGTGCCGGAACTCAGCGTCAGCCACGGCCGACGAGGATATCTGCCGTGCTGTCACAGATCGGCCTCGGCCGGTGTCTCAAAAGAGCGTGCATAACGTGTAAGCTGCGCGCGGAGATACCGACAGCAGGGAAGGGGAATGGATGGCTGAAGCGGGGGCGGAGCAGGGGAGAACCTCCGGCGGGCAGCAGAAGCTGCAACCCGGGTTAAAGAGGCGGCACATGACCATGATCTCGCTCGGTGGGATCATCGGTGCTGGACTCTTCGTGGGAACCGGGCCCATACTCAACCAGGCCGGTCCAGCGACCATACTGACCTACCTTCTGACGGGGGTTCTGCTCATCCTGATCATGCGGATGCTCGGGGAGATGGCCGTGGCCCAACCGTCGGTGGGGTCCTTCTCCGACTACGGCCGGATAGCTCTTGGCAACTGGGCGGGGTTCTCGATAGGGTGGCTCTACTGGTACTTCTGGGCGATAGTGGTCGGGTTCGAGGCCACGGTCGCGGCCGGGATCATAAGCGGGTACGTGTCAGCCCTGCCGCCCTGGCTCATAGCCCTGGCCCTCGTCTTACTGCTCACCGCCACCAACCTCTACTCCGTCGGCTCCTACGGCGAGTTTGAGTTCTGGTTCGCCAGTATAAAGGTGGCCGCTATAGTCATCTTTATCATCCTCGCTATTGTTTTTCTGATCGGGCTGTTCGGGCCCTCGCCCGGCTTCTCGAACCTCTACGCCAAGGGCGGGTTCTTCCCCAACGGCCCTCTCGCGATGTTCTCGGGCGTGGCGACCGTGATCTTCGCCTTCGTCGGGGCCGAGATCGTCACCATCGCAGCCGCTGAGTCGAACGAGCCGGAAGAGGGTGTCGCCAGGGCCACAAACGCGGTGATCTACAGGGTCTTGCTGTTCTACGTGGTCTCGGTCTCTTCTTCGTCGCGTGCATAGTGCCGTGGAACACCGGGTTCACCGAGGACATCATCAAGAGCCCGTTCACGCTGGCTTTCGAGAGGATCGGGATACCTGGCTCGGGGACGGTGATAAACCTCGTGGTCCTGACCGCAGTCCTCTCCGTGCTCAACTCCATAAGCCTCGGCGTGATCCTCGTAGCCTACGGGCTGCGTAAAGCGTTCGGGCCGACGCAAAGGGATCCCGAGCAGGTGGTCAGGGAAGCGGAGACGCGTTCAGAGAACGAGTAAGAACCGCTCGGCCAGCCACGAACCGGCCGACTCGTTCGAGGGTATCGCCCGGTAGGTGACGGCGGGTATACTGGAACGGATCAGGCCGACAGGAAGAGGTGGCGAGATGCTTGAGTCGACGAGGATCAAGACCGAGATACCGGGTCCGAAGAGCCGGGAGTTGATGGAGCGGCGTTACAAGGCCGTCTCGTCAGGGGTTGGGATCGCAACGCCCATGTTCGCCAGGGAAGCGAAGGGTGCCCTCCTCACCGACGTCGACGACAACACGTTTATAGACTTCGGCGGCGGCATCGGCGTGATGAACGTCGGGCACACGGACTCGCGGGTCGTCGAGGCTGTCAAGGAGCAGGTCGAGAGGCTCACCCACACCTGCTTCTACGTCACCGAGTACGAGGGTTATTTGGAGCTGGCCGAGAAGCTCAACGCGCTTGTGCCAGGCGACACGGAGAAGCGCTCTTTCTTCGTCAACTCAGGGGCCGAGGCGGTCGAGAACGCGGCCAAGATCGCCCGCTACTACACCGGTCGTCAGGCGGTGATCGCCTTCGAGAACTCGTTCCACGGCCGCACGATGTTCGCGATGACGCTGACCGGGAAGACGGATCCTTACAAGAAGGGATTCGGGCCTTTCGTCCCCGAGGTCTACAGGGTGCCTTCACCCTACGCTTACCGCTGTCCGGCGGGCAGGGATTGTTCGGGCGGCTGCCAGGGTGACTGCTTCGCCTCCATCGAGAAGGCGTTCGTGAGCACGGTCCACCCGAGCAGCGTCGCTGCGATAATCGTCGAGCCTGTCTCTGGTGAGGGCGGTTTCATACCGTTCCCCGACTTCTACCTCAGGCAACTGCGAGAGCTGTGCGACAGGCATGGCATCGTACTGATCGTAGACGAAGTCCAGACGGGATTCGGCAGAACGGGCAAGATGTTCGCCATCGAGCACTCGGGGGTCGAGCCAGACATCATGACGACGGCCAAGAGCATGGGCGGTGGTCTGCCCATAGCCGGCGTCACGGGTAAAGCGGAGATCATGGACTCCATCCACGTCGGGGGCCTCGGCACCACATACGGAGGCAACCCGATAGCCTGCGCCGCTGCCCTCGCCGTGCTCGAGTCCTACGAAGAGGAAGACCTCCTCGCGCGCGCCGACGCTCTGGGCGAGCGCGTCATGGCCGCGATGCGTGAGATCCAGGACCGTCACCCTGACTTCGTCGGCGATGTGCGCGGTAAGGGCCCGATGGCAGCGATGGAATTCGTCAAGGACTCGGGCAGCAAGACACCAGACAAGGAGCGGACCCAGAGGGTGATAGAGACGGCCCTCCAGCAAGGGCTCCTGCTTCTCAGCGCCGGTCAGTACGGCAACTGCATCCGCACCCTGATGCCCTTCGTCATCACCGACGAGGAACTGGAGGAGGGACTGGCCGTTCTCGGCCGCGCCGTGGATTCCGCGGCCTGAAATTCAGGCTACAGGCAACAGGTTTCCGGCGCCAGCGGCACCCCAACCCCGGGCGTTTGGTCTCCCGCGCCTTCGGGTAAAGGATAAAGTAACGAGCGTTCCCGGGAAGAGGAGGATCAGGTGGGCTTAGGTGGATCAGGCGGTCGGAAGGACAAGGACGAAGGCGCCATGGACAAGGCCAAAGGCCGCATGAAGGAAGCGGCCGGCTCCCTGACAGGCGACAAAGACACCAAGGCAGAGGGCCGCTCGGACCAGCGCCGCGGAAACGCGAAAGAGAAGAAGGGTAACCTGAAGGACCTGCTTAAGTAGCTTATAGGTTTCAGGCATCAGTAAATAGAAGAAGTCGATAGACAGATGAAAGGCCGGGGATACTTTCCCCGGCCTTTCATCTGTTGTCAGCCGCGTGTGCACCCGTGCCAGCTTGGCCAGCTTCTCAACCTGAAACCTGAAGCCTATCTACGCAGAAGCGGCCTTGAGCTTGCGGTCGAACTGTTAATTGGGGCCTTTACACCCGTGGCCCAGAACCTTAATATAGATGCCCGGCAAGGCTACCCTGGCATGGCGGATGTTTTGCGGCGGGGTTTGTAACGGAGTTTTGGTCTAAACGTTATCGACTTGATATCTATGATCTGTATCATTGCAGGGTGCGGTGTCTGGTGTGGACAGCGAGAGGTGATGAGATGCGATTGAGAAATCTGGTGCTGATACTGGCGGCCCTGACGGTGGTGGTTGCGCTCGCTGCCTGCTCTCCTTCGGGCCAATCCTCGGGGGGCGACAAGGGGCAGGCGCCGCAGAAGAAAGGCTCGAAGGAGCAGGCGCAGAAGCAGGAGCCTCCCAAGAAGATGACTGACGAGGCCAAGAGCAAGCAGGTCGCCCCGAAGAAGGGCACGGAGGCCGAGGTTCAGAGCGGAGAGAACAGGGTCGAGCCTCCAAAGAAAAAGCGTCTCAAGCTCACGGTCCCGGCGATGAAACGGATCGACGACGATCCAATACCGACCGGCCTCGGAACCGACGCGAAACTCTTCCACGACTACGCAGGCGTTCACCTCAACTCCTCGGGCTTTCCCTGGAAAGAGACGGCCAACGTCTACATCGCCGGACACCGCATCGGGTTCCCTGGGACGAAGAGCAACCTGGCCTTCTACGACCTCGAAGACTTGAAGAACGGCGACAAGATCTACCTCGAGGACGCCGACGGCAGGAAATACACCTACGAGGTGTTCAAGAAGCTCATCGTCGATCCCACGAACCTCTCCGTGATAAAGCCGATCAAGGGCAAGAACATCGTCAGCCTGCAGACCTGCACGCTCCCCGACTACACCAAGCGGGTCATCTACCAGGCCGAGCTCAAAGACATCACAACGCAGGACGATAAGTCCGAAGACTCCAAATCCAAGGAAGCCCAGTCCTAAACTGATGACATCGCTCTCGAGGAATGGCGGTCCGGCCTTCGGGGCTCACGCCTTTATCTGGGCCGGTGAGTGGACGCGCGAGGGTGCTTGGCGTGTGATCTCAGGCGCCGCCGAGGCAGGCCTTGACTTCGTCGAGGTACCGCTCCTCGATCCCGGCTCGATGGACGTCGAACACACCCGTTCGCTGCTTGATCACCACGGGCTCGGTTGCTCGTGTTCCCTCGGACTGCCAAGGGAGTTCCACCTGCCCTTCAACCCCGAAGGCGCTGGACGTTTCCTCGAAGAGGCCGTGCAAACAACGGCGGCCCTTGGCTCGCCCGTGCTAACAGGCTGTCTCTATACACACCTGGGTACGCTGACGGGCAAGCCCCCCGAGCCCGCGGAGTTGGAGGCCGTCGCACGCGTTCTCAAGGAGACTGCCAGGCGCGCCGCTGACCGTGGCGTCGAGCTGGGGATCGAAGCCGTCAACCGCTACGAGACGTACCTTCTCAACCTCGCTTCGCAGGCTGGCGAACTGCTTGACAGGATAGACGAACCCAACGTCTTCGTCCACCTAGATACGTACCACATGAACATCGAGGAGAAAGGCTTCTACGAGCCGATCGTCTCTCTGGGCTCACGGCTCGGGTATATCCACCTCTCCGAGTCCGACCGCGGGACGCCGGGGACGGCCAACGTCCACTGGGACGAGGTCTTCCGCGGCCTCGAGGATATCGACTACGGCGGCGCACTCGCGATGGAATCTTTCGCCGCCGTGAACGAGGCGATCGTCGGCGCGACGGCGCTCTGGCGCGACGTGGTCGGCGACCCTGACGCCCTCGTCAGGGACGGCCTCGCCTTCCTGCGCACCAGGGCGAGGGAGCATGGTGTGCTCTCATGACGGGGACCCGCTCGTTCTCGGGACCGGCGTAAGGCTTCCGCGTGCTCCTCGGCCTCGACCTCGGGACGAGCTCCGTCAAAGCTCTGCTCATGGAGGAGAACGGCAGAGCAGCAGGCGAGGGCTCAGCCCCCTACCCCGTAATGGCACCACGGCCGGGGTGGGCCGAGTCCTCCCCAGAAGATTGGTGGACCGCCGTTCTGGAAGCGACGGCCGCCGCCGTGGGCCGGCGCGGCGCGGAGGTCACGGCGCTCGGGCTCTCGGGCCAGATGCATGGCGTCGTCCTCGCGGACGAGCAAGGCCTTCCCCTGCGGCCCGCCATCCTCTGGGCCGATGCCAGGTCAGGCGGCGAGCTGGCGGCCTATCGGGGGCTGGATGGGGACCTGAGACGCCGGCTCGCCAACCCGCCTGCCGTTGGTATGGCTGGCCCGAGCCTCCTTTGGCTGCGCGACAACGAACCCGAGGAGTACGCGTCCGCCAGGTGGGCATTGCAGCCGAAGGACTGGCTCCGCATGCGCCTCACTGGCGACGTCGCCGCCGAGCCATCTGATGCCTCGGCTACCCTGCTCTACGACCTCGTAGCCGATGACTGGTCCTACGCGGCGGCCGAAGAGCTCGACCTTCGCGCCGGGCTGCTTGCCCCGCTCATGCCTTCCGCCGGTATCGCGGGGACGCTACAGGCGGAGGCCGCAGGAGACCTCGGGTTGCGGGAGGGATTGCCTGTCGCCGCGGGGGCGGCAGACACGGCCGCCGCCATGCTCGGCACCGGGCTCTTGCGGCCAGGTCCCGTGCAGCTCACCGTCGGCACGGGCGGCCAGGTCGTGACACCCAAGGGAAGCCCTGACCCCGACCCGAGCGGTCGTACCCACCTATATCGTGGTGGAATACCAGGGCTCTGGTACTCCATGGCCGCTATACAGAACGCGGGCCTCGCCCTGGAGTGGGTCCGCAAGGTGCTCGGCGTCTCCTGGGAGGAGGTCTACGAGGACGCCTTCGACGTGCCGCCGGACGCAGGAGGTGTCGCGTTCCTGCCTTACCTGAGCGGGGAGCGGACCCCACGCTTCGATCCAGGCGCTCGCGGCGCCTGGACCGGCCTCGGCCTCGACCACGCCCGCGGCCACCTCCTGCGCGCGGCCCTCGAAGGCGTCGCGTTCGCGCTGCGCGAGGGGCTCGAAGCGCTCGAGGACCTCGGGATTTCGGCGCCCGAGCTCCGCCTCGCTGGAGGCGGTGCGGGCGGAAGCGCGGGAGAGCCCTGGCGGCAGCTACTGGCCGACGTGCTCGACCGCCCCTTGTGGCTGTTGCCGGATGAGATCTCCTCCGTCGCATCGGCCCGCGGCGCAGCCCTCCTGGCCGGCCTGGCCTCAGGCGTCTATCCCGCGGCCGAGGACACGCCCTCGCTCATGCCAGAGACCGAGAGATCCATCAGCCCAGGCGAGGCGGGCGAAGACTACGCAGCCGCCTACGAGCGTTACAGGGAGCTCTACCCCAGGCTCTACGGACGAATGCCGGAGACCCGTCCGCAATTGTGAGCGAAGCCTCTATACCGCTAGATACTCCTTGCTACACTACGTTTTCAAATGATGAGGTGGCGCGAATCTTGTTGAGCAGGGAATATACGGGTTCTCTGAAGGAGAACGATCAGGCCGGTGCCCGCTGGCTCCTGGCCGACCGGGTAAGCCGCGTGCTATCCGGAACGGTGTTGGAGAGCGTCGCGGGTTCGCACGAGCGGGTCGTCAGGCTCGCCGTGCCCGCTGGCCGTGTCGACCCTTTCAGGTGGCTGCACGAGCAGCGGGTGTTCCCGAAGACGTACTGGTCGGGGCGCGACGAGCGGGGTGGGGTCGCGGCCGTAGGCGCCGCTGACGTGCGCGAGGCAGAGGTCTCCGAGGGTGTCGGATCGCTGCCCAAACTGCTCGCGTCGTCGCCCGACACGGGCCATTCAGGGGCGCGCCACTACGGCGGAATGCGCTTCGACCCGCTGCGCAAACCCGACGAGGAATGGGGCGCGTTCGGCGCCTACAGGTTCGTTTTGCCGCGCTTCGAGCTGCACGCGGGGGACGCGGAGGCGACCCTCGTTTGTAACCTCGTGCTTCCAAGGGACCTGCACAACACTCCTGAGATTCTAGAGCAGATAGAAGACCTATCGCTGCCAGAGGGCGCGTCAGGCGCTTCGTTGCCCATCCTGATCTCTCGTGAGGACAGCCCCGGCCTGCCGGGATGGAGAGAGAACATCGAGCGGGCGCTCTACGCGTTCTCGGAGGGGCCTCTGGGGAAAGTCGTGCTCGCCCGCAGGGCTGAGATCGGTTTCGACGGGGACCTCGATCCCACGCTGTTACTCGAGTGCCTGCAGGCGGCCACGCCGGGCTGCTTCCACTTCTACGCCGAGCCGGAGAGCGGGGTGGCTTTCCTCGGGGCCTCTCCCGAGCGCCTCTTCCGCCGCGACGGAAGCTCGGTAGTGAGCGAGGCCGTAGCAGGGACCAGGCCGCGCGGAGTTTCGTCAGAGGACGACGAAGGGCTGCGCGAAGACCTGCTGCACAGCGCCAAAGACCTGTCCGAGCACTCCTACGTACGCATTGGTATCAGGGAGACGCTCGCGCCGCTTTGTGAGGAACTGGAGATCGGGGAAGACGTCTCCGATATGAAGCTGGCGCGGGGGAGGCACCTGAGGTCGAAGGTTCGCGGCACGCTGCGGGAGGGCGTTACCGATGCGGGGCTGCTCGAAGCGCTGCACCCTACGCCCGCCGTCGGCGGTTATCCGCGGGGTGAGGCGCTTGAGGAGATAAGGAATCTCGAACCATTCGACAGGGGCTGGTACGCAGGTCCTGTCGGTTGGATCGGGGCAGAAGCATCGGAGTTCGCCGTCGGACTCCGGTCGGGGCTCGTGCGGGGCAGGACGCTCGCACTGTTCTCGGGGGCAGGGATCGTCGCCGGCTCCGTGCCCGACGAGGAGTGGGCCGAGATCGAACAGAAGATCGGCGACTTCACCGGGGTGTTCGGGCTTGAACAGGGAAACGCCGCGAGCTAATCGCCTCTGGGCGTACCTGATCGTCGAAGAGCTCGTCCGCTGCGGCGTAGAATTCTTCTGCGTCGCCCCCGGCTCCCGCTCGACACCCCTAATCGCCGCGCTCGCCGCGAACCACAAAGCCCGTAGCCTCATCCACTTCGACGAGCGCGGAACGGCGTTTGCGGCCCTCGGTTACGCCCGCGCCACGGGGCGCCCTGCGGCCTGGATCACGACCTCGGGAACGGCTGTCGCCAACGGCCTACCAGCCGTCGTCGAAGCATCGACCGACGGCGTACCCATGGTCCTGCTCACCGCCGACCGTCCCCCCGAACTCCGTCAGACCGGCGCCAACCAGACCATAGACCAGCCCGACATCTTCGGCGATTACGTCCGCTGGCGCTTCGACCTCCCAGCCCCCGACCTCGCCATCGACCCCGCGATGGTACTGACGACCGTCGATCAAGCCGCCTATCGCGCCAACCGAACACCGCAGGGCCCCGTCCACCTGAACCTGATGTTCCGCGAACCCTTCCTACCGGAGGAGGAGGAAGACGCTCTCCCCGGACCATCCCCCTGGACGACGAGCGACGCGCCTTATACTCGGTACGCAGCGATGAAACCCGCCGTAGACGAGGCGGAGGTTCGAGATCTCTGGGAGACGCTTCGCCCTGTCAAACGAGGTCTCGTCGTCGCCGGCCGTCTGGCCTCCCGCAAACAGGGAGAAGCTGTGCTGCGTCTCGCCGACGCGTTGGGATGGCCGCTCCTCCCCGACGTAGGCTCCCAGGTCCGTCTCGGCGCGTACTCCAAGGGCCTCGTTGCGCACTACGACGCGCTCCTGGCCGGTGATTCGTTCTCCGAAGCCCACGTGCCTGAGGCTGTGATCCACGTCGGAGGAAGGGCCCTCTCCAAGCGTCTGGAGCAGTTCCTGGGCCGCAGCCGGCCCGACCCTTACGTAGTGGTGCGCGAGAACCCGTTCCGGCTCGACCCCGCCCACCGCGTTACCAATAGTATCGAGTTGGACGTCGTGGACTTCTGCGCCACGCTGGTCCGGACTGCTACCGACGCTCCATCGGCGGCGGACACTTCCTGGGCGGCGGGCTGGCGGGAGGCGTCGGAGAAGGTGGGCCGCCATCTCGACGGAATCTCCTCCACGGAACCGAACGAGCCTTTCGTGGCGCGCAACGTTTCGCGGAACGTGCCAAAGGACCACGGTATCGTCGTCGCGAGCAGCATGCCCGTGCGTGACCTCGACACTTACGCGGCCGCGGACGGCGCGCCTGTACCTGTCGCTGCCAACAGGGGCGCGAGCGGCATCGACGGAACCGTGGCTACCGCGGCAGGCTTCGCGAGGGGCCTGGAACGGCCCGTCACGCTCCTAATCGGGGATCTCGCGCTATTGCACGACCTCAACTCCCTCGCCATGCTGCGGGACGTGCAAGTCGTCGTCGTGGTGCTCAACAACGACGGTGGCGGCATCTTCTCATTCCTGCCGGTGGCCAGCCAGAAACAATTCTTCGAGCCTTACTTCGGTACGCCGCAGGGCGTGGGCTTCGGCCCAGCGGCGCAGATGTTCGGCCTTGATTACGAGCGCCCCGCAACCGCAGAGGGGTTCGTCGAGTCGTATCGCGAGGCCTGCGCCCGCGGTTCGTCGACCCTGATCGAAGTCCGCACCGATCGTGGGGAGAACGTGGCGCTGCACCGCAGGGTCCTCGAAGAGCTCGCGACCCTGGAGGAGAAGGCGTGAAGGGCCCTGCCCTGGTTACGCGCAATGCGTCAACCGGATAACCTGAACTACGAGGTCTGTGGCGACCGCCTGACTCCCGCGGTCCTCTTCTTGCACGGCTTTATGGGTTCTTCCGCCGACTGGCGAGACGTAGCGGCTGCGATCGGAGATCGAGCCTTCTGCATCGCCCTCGACCTGCCGGGGCACGGGGCCTCGCTGGGACTGACGCCGGAGTCGTACACCATGGAGGGGACGGCGCGGGCCGTAGTCCATGCCCTCGACAAACTCGAAGTCCAGCGTCCAATAATGGTCGGCTACTCAATGGGCGGACGGCTGGCGCTGTACCTGGCCTTGCGTTATCCGGAGCGGTGCGCTGGTCTCTTCCTTGAATCGGCTTCGCCCGGTCAGGAGAGTGAGGAGGAACGGAAGGTAAGAAGGGCGGCAGATGAGGAGAGGGCGAAACGCCTGGAATCTGGAGACTTCGAGCAGTTCCTCTCGGACTGGTACCGGCAGCCGCTCTTCGCATCTCTGGCGCGGAAGGATAGGTTGCTCGGGCAGACCATCGAGGCGCGGCTGCGCAACGACCCCGTCGAGCTCGCGAAGTCTCTAAGGGGGATGGGAATGGGGAGCCAGCCTTCGCAATGGGGAGAGCTGGAAAACCTCGCCGTGCCCGCGCTCGCCGTGGCCGGAGGGCTGGACGAGAAGTACGCCACGCTCTCCTCGCGTATGGCGGCCATCAGCCCGCGGATAGAATCCGAGCTGGTTCGAGGAGCGGGGCACGACGTGCACCACGAGGCTCCCGCAGAGTTTGTCGCCGTGCTCCGGCGGTTTCTGGATTGACTATCTCTTACGCCGGGTGAGGCTGAAACAGTCCTCTGAGTTGCCTTTCATGGAGATCGCCGATCTGGCGTAGCGCCTGTAATGAGACGAGCTCCGGGAACCAACGACGTTGTTGGTAAGAGGTTCCTGCTACCATAATCCTTGTCGTTACCCCAAGGAGGCTCGAGTGAGCAAGGTCGAAAAGCTCGAAAACGAGGTTCGCGCCCTCTCCAGGGAGGAGCTAGCCACCTTCCGCGAGTGGTTCCGCGAGTTCGAGGCGGATACCTGGGACCGTGAGATCGAGGCCGACGCTCTAGTCGGGAAGCTCGATGACCTTGCGGATAGGGCTTTGCACGCCCACCGCGCTGGGAAAAGCACCCCTCTTTGAGACATTTTGCCTCCCAAGAGTTCTGGGAGAGCTACAGGAAACAGCCTGGTTCAGTACGCAAGCTCGCAGACAAGAACTTTGAGTTGCTCAAGGGCGATCCTCGTCATCCGTCGCTTCATTTCAAGAAGATAGGCCGTTTCTTTTCGGCCCGCGTCGGCCTGTCGCATAGAGTGCTCGGCGTTGAAGTCGAAGGCGGGGTACTGTGGTTTTGGATCGGGAGTCACGCAGACTACGATAAGATCCTGGGCCAGACTTCGTGAACCTCAGCGGTTGATGAAGGACCTCGATCAGGGATGTTTAGATCCCATATAATCCACCGCATGACTAATATAAACTGGGAATCAGCCGGGGAGTTCGAGGACATCAAATACGAGAAGGCGGAGGGGATCGCGAAGATCACCATCAACCGCCCCGAGGTGAGGAACGCTTTCCGCCCCCTGACGGTCGTCGAGATGCAAAGGGCCCTGGAAGACGCCCGCGAGGACCACGAGACGGGGGTCATCATTCTGACCGGGGAAGGTCCCGACGCATTTTGCTCCGGTGGGGATCAGAAGGTGCGCGGGGACGCCGGATACCTCGAAGACCCCGAAGACCCGCGACGCACTCCTGGGGGCGCTTCGGTCGGGCGCTTCCACGTTACAGATCTTCACGTCCAGATCCGACGCTGCCCCAAGCCCGTCGTCGCGATGGTGGCGGGATACGCCGTAGGTGGGGGCCACGTACTGCACGTGGTCTGCGACCTCACCATCGCCGCCGACAACGCGAAGTTCGGTCAGGTCGGCCCTAAGGTCGGCAGCTTCGACGGGGGTTTCGGCGCGTCCGTCCTCACAAGCCTCGTCGGGCCGAAGAAGGCGAAGGAGATGTGGTTCCTCTGCAGGATGTACTCGGCTGAGGAGGCGCTACAGATGGGCCTAGTCAACGAGGTCGTTCCGCTCGATAAACTCGAGGAGGAGACCGTAAGCTGGTGCCGGGAGATGCTGGAGCGTTCGCCGTTCGCGCTGCGTCTCCTGAAAGCGAGCTTCCACGCCCACGAGGACGGCTTCGCCGGCATCCAGCAGCTCGCCCACGACGCCAACCTACTGTTCTACGGTAGCGAGGAGGCGCGGGAGGGCCGCGACGCCTACAAGGAGAAACGCCACCCCGACTTCTCACAGTTCCCCCATCGCCCGTAAACGGGCGGCGGGATGGGCGACGTGAAGCTGTCGGGCTTCGCCCTCTTCCGCTACAGCATCCCCCTGGCGCAAACGCTCATTCTGAAGAACACGACGCTCCACCGTCGCGAGGGGCTCCTGCTGAAGCTGTCCGGCAGCGACGGCTCCGAGGGATGGGGCGAGACCGCGCCGCTCCCCGGCTTCAGCAGGGAGAGCCTGGACGAAGCCGCCGCGCAGTTACGTCGGCTCGCCGGATCAATGATCGGCGGCGAGGTTACAGGCGATTGGATGAACGCGGATGGAGCGTGCGTCCTGGAGATGGAACGTATGGTTCCCGCTCCATCCGTCCGGTTCGGCTTCGAGCTAGCCGTCTGGAACCTGTACGCAGCCTCTTCAGGCAAGGGACTGGCCGAGCTAATGACTCCTTCCCCACGGGCGACGGTACCTGTGAACGGACTGCTCTCGGGAGCGGTCGATGAGGTTCTCGAAGAGGCCAGCTGCATGAAGAATGCCGGGTACCGGACCGTCAAGCTCAAAGTCGGCTCACGGACCGTCGCTGAAGACACCGCACTCGTGCGCGCGCTCGGCGACGAGCTAGGTGATGGGACCTCGCTGCGGCTGGACGCGAACCGGGCGTGGGGCTACGGGGAAGCGGCCAAGTTCGTGCGCGGCGCGGCGCGCTTCGAGTACGTCGAGGAGCCGCTCGCCGACCCGGCGAGAATGCCTGATCTCGTCCGACAGTCAGGTGTACCCGTCGCGCTCGATGAGTCGCTTGTCGGGATGGAGTCAGAAGAGCTGGTGCAGCACCGTTACGCGAGGGCCGTCGTACTCAAGCCGACGCTGCTCGGCGGTATCTCGAGCACGTTGCGGATGGCCGAGCGTGCGCTCCTTCTCGGTATGACGCCTGTCGTCAGTTCGACCTACGAGAGCGGCGTAGGGACGGCGGCCCTCGTGGCAACGGCCGCGAGCATCGGGGACCGTCCTGTGCCCGCGGGACTGGACACGTATCGTATGATGGCGGGAGACGTTCTCGAGACACCGCTCGGTCTGCCGGCTCCTGGCGTAGACGTATGGGAAGCGGCGGAGGCCTCGCTTAAGATAGACGTTTGCGGGTTGGACAGACTCTAGCTGTTCCGTGCTGGTTCAGGGGTACTGGGGCATGAATTCTGGTGAAGGATGCCTTCACCAGAATTCCAGGAAGTGGGGAGTAGGGATGGCGCGGATTTGCGGCTCGCTGGGTTCGAGGGGCGTGGACGTGTTTCGAAGTCCGTATAACATAGGGCTGTGAGAGATGATGCTCTTTTCGTCCCCTGTCCTTTGCGATCGGCGGCCATCGCCTCCCCTGACGTTGCGGCGCTCGTCGGCGCGCGTGGCGTCACTTCCTACGAAGAGCTGGACAGACGGGTCTCGGCCGCGGCGTTACGTCTCGGGGGGATCGAACCGGGGAGCCGGGTGGCGCTCTATCTACCCAAAGACGAGCGTTACGTAGCGTTGATACTTGCTCTGATCCGTGCCGGTCACGTAGCCTGCCCCGTTAGCGACCACCTCCCACCGAAAGGCGTCGCGCCGCTATTGGAGAGGGCGTCCTGCTCAGCCCTGATCTCGGACCATGAAGTCCTCCTTCAAACAGCCGACCTTCGCGGGCTTAGCCCCGAAACCCTGCTTGGGAAAAGCCGGCAGCGTGCGGAAGCGGCGGACATCCCCCTGGAGCGCCCCTCGACGATCGTCTTCACCTCGGGTAGCATCGGTGTCCAGAAGGCGGCGCTCCACACCTTCGGTAATCACTACCACAACGCGCTCGGCTCGAACGCCAACATCGCGCTCCGGCCCGGCAACAGGTGGCTCCATTCGTTGCCGCTGTACCATGTCGGGGGACTCTCCATCCTTTTCCGGTGCCTGCTCGCACGTGCAACGATAGCCCTTCCGCAGCGAGCCCCCTCACTCGCCGAAGCCATCGCCAGCCTCGGCGCCACCCACGTCTCGCTCGTCTCCACCCAGCTTCTGAGGCTGCTGCGGGAGGACTCCGACCTCAGTGGGCTACAGGTCGTCCTGATGGGGGGAGGCCCGGTCCCCGCCTCCCTCGTGGACGAGGCCGTTGCCCGTGAACTACCCATCCATACCAGCTACGGTCTCACCGAGATGGCCTCCCAGGTCACAACGACGAAGCCAGGTACCTCGCTCGAAGAGTTGCACACCTCGGGACGTGTTTTGCCCGGCCGCGAGGTTTCGATCTCCGAGGATGGTGAGATACTGGTTCGTGGCGAGACGCTTTTCGCGGGCTACGTCGATGGCGAGAAGATAGACCGCCCCCTCGATGAAGACGGCTGGTTCCATACGGGGGACCTCGGCACGCTGGACGAGAACGGCTACCTGCGGATCAGAGGACGCAGGGACAACCTCTTTATCTCCGGTGGGGAGAACATCCAACCCGAGGAGATAGAGGAGGCCATCTACCGCCTGGACGGCATCGACGAAGCCGTGGTCGTGCCAGTACCAGATCAGGAGTTCGGCTATCGGCCCGTCGCCTTCGTCAGAACCGAGAGAGATTTCAAGTATCTCGCACCAGAGCTGGAAAAAACATTACCACGGTTCAAGATCCCAATAGTCTTCCACCCGTGGCCCGAGCAGGCGCGAGCAGGCATAAAGGCCGACAGGCCTTCCTTGCGCGAGCGGGCCAGGCAGTTGCAAGATCAAGAAGAACCCACCTCTCACAAGAAAGCCATCACCTCTCAAAAGCATGACAACCCAACAACCCGAAGGCTGAAAGCGAGGCCCGAAGGGCCGAAGCGTGCTGACAAGCGAAGGCGCTAGCCTGAGCGTGCTGACAAGCGGAAGCCGAAGGCTGTAGCGTGCCGACAAGCGTAGGCGAAGCCGAAGCGTGCTGTTTACAACCCTGTCGGCGCCCGGTCTAATCGGGCGACCCCGCTCTCTATGGCCGCCTCGCGTACGGCGCCGGCCACCTGCAGGTGCACGTCGGGGTCGAGGGCGTCAGGGACTAGCTCCGAGCCTGTGGCCAGGGAGGCGAGGACCTCGGCGGCGGCCAGCTTCATCTCGGCGTTGATCCGCTCTGCCCCCGAGAGCAGGGCGCCGCGGAAGATGCCAGGGTAGCCAAGGACGTTGTTCACGCTCCGGCCGTCGGCGGCGAAGGCGGCCCCTGCCGCCAGGGCGGCGTCTGACTCTATCTCCGGGTAGGGGTTGGTGAGGGCCAGGATCACCTGCCCCTCGCGCACCATCCCCGGTTCGATAAGGCCAGGTACGCCTGTCGTCGCGACGACCAGATCCGCCTCAGCCATGACGGTCTGCATGTCGGTTATCTCGATACCCTTGGCGCTTGCCCGCTCGTAGGAGAGTGGGTTAGGGTCCGAGCCGAGCACCCGCTCAGCCCCGGCATCTACCATGAGGGCGGCGATGCCGTAGCCTGCGGCGCCGAGCCCGATCTGGCCGACCACCTCATCCTGCAGCATCAGCCCGGCGTCGCGGCAGGCAACGAGCGCGGCCGCGAGCGTGACGACGGCCGTGCCGTGCACGTCGTCGTGCATGACGGGCTGGGGTAGCTCCTCTATCAGGCGGGCCTCTATCTCGAAGCACTCGGGCGCCGAGATGTCCTCGAGGTGGATGCCGCCGAACGTCGGCGAGATGCGCACCACAGTCTCGATGAATTCGTCCACGTCTTTGGTGTCTATGAGGATGGGCATCGCCGAGACGCCCGCGAGCTGCTGGTAGAAGACCGCCTTGCCCTCCATGACGGGCATCGATGCGACAGGCCCGATGTCCCCGAGGCCGAGGACCCGCGTCCCGTTCGTGCAGATGCCGACACTGCGTCCGATCATGGTCAGCTCTCGCGCCAGCGAGGGTTCCTCGGCTATTGCCTGGCAGGCACGCGCCACCCCTGGGGTATAGACGTCGCGCATGTCCTGCACCGTCCTGACGGGGTGGGCGGATTCGATCACGAGCTTCCCGCCCTCGTGCTTGAGGAGCGCCCTGTCGCGCGCCCACAGGACCTCGACGCCCTCAAGTTCGCGCAGCATGCCGACTATTCGCTCCGCCTGATCCCGGTCCTCTACCTCGAGCGTGATCTCACGCACCGACGATTCGCGGCCGACGTTTATCGTGGTTACGTCCCCGATCAAACCGTCACCGTCCGAGATCGTCCCTGCGACCCTGGCCAACTGCCCTGTGCGGTGCGGCACCTTGATACGGTAAGTGTAATCGAGCGGCAAAGCAAACCCCCTGACGTCCCGGCGCTACGGCTACGTTCTTACGTCATCCCACGTTCTAGAACCCCGTGCCCGGATTCTATAGGAGGTCACACCCGGCGGCTACGCTCCCCGAGAGCCCTCACCCAATCACCGCGACGGCTTCTATCTCGATGAGGAGCCTGGGGTCTATGAGGGCCGAGACCTCGATCATCGAGGACGCTGGATAGGGCTCCTCGAAGTATCTCCTCCTGACCTCGTGGATCTCATCGTAGAGTCCCATATCTCTAATAAAGACGGTCACTTTGACAATGTCGTCCATCCCGCCTCCTGCTTCTTCGACCACGGTCTTGACGTGCTCGAGGACCGTCTCTGTCTGCCGTCTTATGTCTCCCTCCCCGACCACGTTCCCTTCGGCGTCCATCGAGACCTGCCCCGAGACGTAGACCGTGCGTCCTTCAGAGGCCTCGACCCCCGCGGAGAAGGCGCCCCCACGCATTGGCGCCGGAAGTTTAGGGTGACTGATCACACGCCTCGGCATAACGACCTCCCTGGTATCGTTTCGATCCAGGGACAACATTAGCATCGTCCTCCGGGCCCCGCCTGATATAAACTCGCCGGGCTTGAGGTTTCGAGGTGGGAGGGTTCTATGCAACGCACGTTCGACGTAAAGGCCGTCCGCGAGCAGTTCCCGGCGCTAGGCCGGACACACAACGGCCGCCCTGTCGTCTACTTCGACGGGCCAGGCGGCTCGCAGGCCGCGAGGCAGTCTATCGATGCTATCTCCGTCTACATGGAGCACGGTGGGGCCAACCTCCACGGCGTCTTCCCGACGAGCACGGAGACAGAGGAGATACTGGCCGATACCAGGAAGGCGGCGGCGGATTTCTTGGGTGCCGCGCCTGAGGAGGTCGCCTTCGGGGCCAACATGACCACCCTGACCTTCGCGATCTCGGGCGCCCTAGCGGGCGAATGGGACGAGGAGTCGGAGATCATCGTAACCGAGCTCGACCACCGCGCCAACGTGGACCCCTGGCTCGTCGCCGCCAGGGAGAAGGGTGCGAAGGTACGCTGGGTGGGCGTAGATCCGGAGACGCTGACCCTCGATTGGGACGACCTCGAACGGAGCATCAACGAAAGGACCAGGCTCGTGGCCGTCGGCCTTGCCTCGAACGCGGTCGGCACCGTAAACGACGTGGCCGCCGTCGCCGAGAAGGCACACAGCGCCGGTGCCGTCGTCGCCGTCGACGCCGTACACGCGGCCCCGCACATCCCCGTAGACAGGGAAGCGATAGGGGCCGACGTCATCACCTGCTCCGCATACAAGTTCTTCGGCCCGCACGTAGGCGTGACGGCCGTAAGACGAGACCTCTTCGAGAGGATGAGTGTCTACAGGCTCGACCCCGCGCCGGAACACATCCCGGACAAACTGGAGACCGGCACCCAGAACCACGAAGGAATAGCCGGCGTAAAGGGCGCTATCGACTACATCGCCTCTCTGGGCGAAGGTGCCTCACGGCGTGAAAAGCTCGCGGACGCCATGCAGACCATCGAAGAGTACGAGGCTGACCTGGCGGCGAAGTTCCGTGCGGGACTCCGGGATCTCCCCAGCGTAAAAGTCTATGCCGCACCGGAAGGCGTCCGCAAGACCCCGACCATCGCGTTTCGAGTAGAGGGATGCACTACGAACGAGGTCTGTGCGCGGATGCTGGAGCACGGCTTCTTCATAGCGGCCGGCGACTTCTACGCCTCCACGCTCGCCGAGAAGCTTGGTATCGTTGACAGCGGCGGGTTCGTCCGGGCCGGCCTCGCCCCGTACAACACGCAACAAGAGGTCGAGAGGTTCGTCGAAGCGTTAGAGGGACTTGTAAAAGGGGCGTGATACCACTTACGGGTGATTAGCTGGCGGTTTTGTGAGAACGAAATTTGCTCACGACAACCCACGGCGAGTTTCTGGTATACTACGCGGCGGTAACGTAAGGTGGGTCTACAGTAGACGGAGCGCCACCCAGAGTTAGAGGGTGGCCTTTCTGTTTGTTGGGGCCCAGGAATACGAAAGGTGGGCTCCAGTATATGGCCCAAGGAACGGTAAAGTGGTTCAGTGACGAGAAGGGCTACGGCTTCATCTCCCCGGACGACGGGGGTGAGGACCTCTTCGTGCACCACACGGGCATTTCGGGAGAGGGCTTCAAGACCCTCGACGAGGGCGCCAAGGTGACGTACGAGGCGACCCAGGGGCGTAAGGGTATGCAGGCGGAGAACGTTACTCCGGCCTAGAACCCGAGAAGCAACGAAGAACGACAAAGGCCGGGTACAACCCCGGCCTTTGTCGTTCAGCACGGCGCTTCGCGCCTTTTAGCACGCTCCGGCTTCGCCTCCGCTTGTCAGCACGTTCAAGCCTTCGGCTTTCACTTGTCAGCACGCTTCGGCCTCGCTTTCAGCTTTTTGTTTTTGCTTGTAGTCGAATGAGTGATTTGTGGTGGGCTGTTACTCTTTGCGTCCTGCCTCGGATGTAGTGAGACGGGACGCCTATCGCTTCAGAATCTCCTACATCGGGCCAAAGACTTATCGGGGGACGCGCGACTATATTTTGGGCCTTGTTTGCCTGCTACCCAAGAGGAGGTTCTAAGTGGAGACACCTACAGCATCCGGCGTGAGGCTTCGTTACCAGGAGTACGACCGCATCTCCATCCCCGAGGACGTACCCGCGCTCGGTATCTATAAGGGCGACGAGGGCGTAATCCGCGGGTTACACTTCGACGACGAGACCGTTTTGGCCTTCGTCGCGATAGCCTATTCCACGGGCCAGCCCAGGGGAGAGGTAACGATGGAGATCAAACCGTTGAGAAAAGTCCATTCATACACGACCGCACAACAATAAACACGTAGGGGCGGGTTTCAAACCCGCCCACTTACGAACCGTCCTTACGATGTGCGCGATCATCCCATTAGCAGATAGAGCAACGCCTTCTGGGCGTGCAGGCGATTCTCGGCCTGGTCGAAGACACGGCTCCTCGGGCCGTCTATGACCCCCGCGGTTACCTCCTCACCCCTGTGCGCAGGTAGACAGTGCAGGAAGATGGCGTCTTCGTTCGCGAGGCCCATCAGATCTTCGTCTACCTGGTAGGGGGCGAACTGTTTCTTTCGGTCCTCGGCCTCGGCCTCCTGTCCCATGCTGGCCCACACGTCGGTGTAGACGGCGTTTGAGCCCCTGACGGCCTCGACGGGGTCCTCGGTCAGGCGCGGGGCCGCGCCGAGAGATCTGGCCAGCTCTACTATCTCCGTGTCGGGACCGTGTCCTTCTGGGTGGGCAATCGTTAGCTCAGCGCCGGTCAGGGCGCAGGCTATGGCGAGGGAGTGGGCGACGTTGTTGCCGTCTCCTACGTAGGATATTCCGACCCCTTCCAGCGTACCGAACTCCTCGCGCACGGTCATGAGGTCGGCGAGGGCCTGGCACGGGTGGTGGGTGTCCGAGAGGCCGTTAATTACGGGTACGTCTGCGGCGCCTGCGAGCTCTTCGAGGTCCTCGTGGTCGAAGGTTCGGACCATGATAGCGTCGATGTAGCGGGCCAGAACCCGCCCCGTGTCGGACGGGGTCTCGCGCTTGCCTATCTGTATCTCCTCGGGGCTGAGGTGGAGCGCGTGGCCGCCGAGCTGGTACATCCCGACCTCGAAGGAGACGCGGGTACGGTTGGACGGCTTCTGGAAGACCATCGCGAGCGTGCGCCCGCGCAAGGGTCTGTACGGTATGCGGCTCTTCTGCAACGTCTTTATGCGGAAGGCTTCGTCCAGGATCAGGGCCATCTCCCCTGGGACGAACTCGGCGAGCGTCAGGCAGTCGCGCCCAGAGAGGGGGGAGGGGAAAGGCGGGGCACCCTGGAGGTCGGGGATCGCGGACCTCACGCTACCGCCGCCTCGAGTACGGTCTCCTCTAGGGCCGCGTAAACGCCGCCTCGAAAGGTGTCGAGCGCAGCTCGTACCTCCGTTCTGCTGACTGTGAGCGGCGGTGCCATGCGGATGGTCGTGCCCCCCACGAGGTTGACGAGGACGCCCCGATCGAGGCAGTGCTCGAAGACCTCCCGCGCGAGCTCCGCATCTTTCAGGTCAAGCCCGAGCAAGAGCCCCTGACCCCTCACCTCAGCCCCTGGCACGCTTTCGGCTAGCTTGGCCAGCGCGTTCTTCAACACCGTCCCCTTGAAGCGCACCTCTTCGAGAAACGCCTGATCGTTCACCACGCCGAGAACGGCCCTGACGGCGGCCATCGCCAGCGGGTTACCCCCGAAAGTGGAGCCGTGGTTGCCAGGCCCGAGCGCGGCGTACTCTTCCTTGACCATCACAGCCCCTACCGGGAAGCCGCCGCCGAGACCCTTGGCGCTCGTGAGAACGTCGGGGACGACGCCCATCCCCTGGTAGGCGTAGAGGTGTCCCGTGCGCCCAGCGCCGGTCTGGACCTCGTCGAAGATCAGGAGCGCCCCGTGCTCGTCACAGAGCTCGCGCAGGCCCCTCAGAAAACCCTCTGGCGGCTCGTTTATGCCACCCTCGCCCTGGATGGGCTCGACGAGGACGGCGGCCGTCTGGGGGCCAACCAGCGCCTCTGCGGCTTCGAGGTCGCCGAAGGGGGCATGGACGATTCCAGGCAGCATCGGGCCAAAGCCGTCCTGCAGCGCGGGCTGGGCCGTCGCACTCAGGCCGCCGTAGGTGCGGCCGTGGAAAGACTTCGAGAACGTCAGTACCTCGTGCTTGTGGGGACCGTAGGCGTCGTTGGCGTGCTTGCGGGCGAGTTTTATCGCCGCCTCGACGCTCTCGGTACCTGAATTGCAGAAGAAGACCCTGTCGAAATCCGTGGCGTCGGTCAACATCTGCGCCACCTCGGCCTGGAGTGGGATCTCATACAGGTTCGAGCAGTGGATGAGCTTCCCTGCCTGTTCTTGTATAGCCCCGACGAGATCAGGGTGCCCGTGGCCAAGGGAGTTCGTGGCGATCCCCCCTATAAAGTCCAGATAACGGTTGCCTTCTTCATCGAAGAGCCAGCTTCCCTCACCCCCCGTTGGCGCTATCCCGAGGCGTTTGTACGTCTCCATCACTGCCTGCATGCCGCGACTCCTTCGGATATGAGAGTTCCAACCCGCTCGCCAGCGACGGCCGCCGCGAGCGCGCCCTTTCTGTTGCCGTTTAGGATCCTGGATTCCACCCCGCCGCGCGCGGCCTCGGCCGCGGCCCGCAACTTGGGCACCATCCCACCCGCCGCGAGCCCACGATCGACGTAGTCCTCGCACTGCTCGGGGGAGATTATCCCAACCGTCTCGCCCTCTCGAAGCAACCCGTCCACGTCGGTCATCAGGAATAGGTGTCCTGCCCCGAGCCCTACTGCGAGCGCCGCCGCGGCCGAGTCGGCGTTGACGTTGTAGGCGCCCTCGGGACCAATCCCGAGCGGCGCGACGACGGGGACGAACCCGCCGTCCCACAGGGCCTCGATGAGGTGCGTCTCGACCCCTACGACCTTCCCTACCCGCCCGAGATCGGGGACAGCCTCGACCACAAGCGTCGGCCCGTCGGTACCAGAGATCCCCGCCGCAGGAACCCCCATGGCGTTCAGCCCGCGCGAGAGGTTCTTGTTCACGCCGCCAGCCAGCACGACCTCAGCGACCTCCAACGTGGCCTCATCCGTCACCCTGAGCCCGGCGTGAAACCGCGTGGGGATCCCCAGCGCGTCGAGCATCCTGGTCAGCTGGACTCCTCCGCCATGAACGACTGCGACCCTGTGCCCGGCCGACAGGAGATGGGGCAAATCTTCCAAAGCTCCGCCGGCCAGGGCACCACCCCCGACTTTGAGCACCAAGGGCTTCGCTGCGGTGTTCACGTCCTGTAGCTCCCGTTGATCCTGACGTACTCGTAGCTAAGGTCGCAGCCCCAGGCGGTGGCTGACGCGTCACCCTCGCTGAGGCGGGCCGTGATCCTCACCTCGCCGCCGGCGAGCGTCGCGTTTGCCTCTGCCTCTTCGTGCGGAACTGGTTCCCCGCCAGAGAAGACTTTGACGGGGCCGAACCAGAGGTCCACTCCTTCTGGATCGAAGTCCACTCCTGAGTAGCCCATCGCAGTGATCACACGCCCCCAGTTGGCGTCTTCACCAAACACCGCCGCCTTAACGAGGTTGCTACCAACGACGCTCTTGGCCAGCGTCACCGCTTCCTCCTCGCCGGCAGCGCCTTCGACGACGACCTCGACGAGCCTCGTCGCGCCCTCACCATCGCGTGTGATCTCCTTCGCCAATTCCCGGGCCACGCTCTCGACGGCCTCGGCGAAGATCGGGTAGTCCTCCGACTCCAGCGTGAGCGGCCCATTACCGGCCGCGCCGTTCGCCATGAGGAGGGCCATGTCGCTCGGTGAGGTGTCGCCGTCCACGGTGACGCGGTTGAAGGTACGGTCCGTAACCCGTCCAAGGGTCTCATGCAGGCAGTCTTTCTCGACGGCGGCGTCCGTGGTAAGGAAGGCGAGCATCGTGCCCATGTTCGGGTGGATCATGCCGCTCCCCTTGGCCGTCCCCCCAACCGTTACGGTCCGACCGCCGATCTCGACCCGCGCCACGGCTTCTTTCACGCGGGTATCCGTGGTCATAATGGACTCGGTGAAGCCGGAGCCGTCCTCACCTAGCCCGCCCGCCGCCGCCGCCCTTGTGCCGGCGGAGATCCTATCCATCGGCAACCGGTCTCCGATGACGCCTGTGGAAGCCACGGCTACTTCACCGGCTCCTATCTCGAGCGCCTCGGCCGCGATCGTCTGCATCGCGTACGCGTCTTCGATGCCGCCCTGCCCGGTCGCCGCGTTGGCGATACCGCTGTTCGCAACGACCGCCCGCACGCCACCACTCTCCACGGCCTCACGCGTCACGACGAGCGGCGCCCCCTTGAGGGCGTTGCGGGTAAACACGGCAGCCGTCTCGCAGGGAAGCTCAGAAAAGAGGAGCCCGAGATCCCGCACCCCAGAGCCCCTTACCCCACATTCAACCCCAGCCGCCACAAAGCCGCCCGCAGCAGTGGCGCCGCCGGTGAGAGTCTTTATTCCGATTGTTGAATCTTTATTCATCATGGGCAGCTATTGTCGCACCCGCGTGCGGGGGCGTCAACCAACTTATGCAAGAACTTGAATAAATATCCGAAGGTCCTACAATGGGCTGCATGGGACTGAACGTGGGCGTTTACGGTGGGAGTGGGTATGCTGGGGTTGAGCTCGTGCGGCTGCTTGCCTGGCACCCCGAGGTTGGGGCGCTTGGCGTCGCTTCGCGCGGGTATGCGGGGCTTGCGATCCGTGAGGTTTATCCGCAGCTCGCCGTCGACGGAGAGTACGTGGCGCCCGAGGAGATCGAAGCTGGCGGACTCGACGTGGCCTTCGTCGCCTACGGGCACGGTGAGAGCGCGGAGACGGTAAGGGAGTTGCTCGCAGCGGGGGCCCGTCTTGTCATAGACCTCTCGGCTGATTTCAGGTTGCCCGACGCGGAGCTATACGGGGAGTGGTACGGTGAGCATCCCGCACCCGAGCTTCTGGCGGAGGCGCACTACGGGTTGCCCGAGGTCTTCGGGGCGACGAATGGAAGGCTCATCGCCAATCCTGGCTGCTATCCGACGGCGGCTATTCTGGCGCTGGCGCCTGTGGTGAGGCGGGTGGAGGGGATACGCTCCGTGACGATCAACGCGCTCTCCGGGGTGAGTGGGGCAGGGGCGAAGCCGAGCGTGAAGACCCACTTCGTCAGCGTAAACGAGAGCGCCAACGCCTACGGTGCGCCCTCGCACCGTCACACCCCTGAGATCGAAACTCTTTTGCGGCGGGTGGGGGAGGTGCCAGGGATCACTTTCGTACCCCACCTCATCCCCATAACGCGCGGGGAATTGGAGACGATAGTGGTCGACCTGGATGATGTGCCCGAGGCGGAGGAGGTCCTCGGCTGGTACGCGGAGGACTACGGGGGTTGGGCTTTCGTCGGGGCGCGGCAGGAGTACCCGCACGTCGCGCACGTCGCGAACACGAACCGGTGCAGGCTCTCGGCCGCGGTAGACAGGAGGGCAGGGAAGTTGCTGCTCTTCTCTGCGGTTGACAATTTGCTCAAGGGCGCTTCAGGAGCTGCTGTGCAGAACATGAACCTCGCGCTTGGCCACGAGGAGGGCCTCGGGCTCGAGCATCTCGAGTAGGAGGACGGTTTTGGGAGCGACGGGCGCACACGTGGACAAGACGACGAGGCAGGATCTCATACTTCGCCTCATCTCCGAGCTCGATCTCGGTACCCAGCAGGACGTCGTCGGGGCGCTCGCCGATGAGGGCGTCGAGGTCGGGCAGGCGACCGTCAGCCGCGACCTCGCCGAGCTCGGGGTCCTCAAGGTCGGTAATCGGTACCTGGCGCTGCCGCACGACCCCGGTTCCGCCGGTATCGAGGTCCTCCCCAGCTTTGTTCTTGGCATCGCACCAGCGCAGAACCAGGTCGTCATCCAGACCCGCGACGGTACGGCGGGCGCCGTCTCAAGCGTCCTCGACAGGGTCAAGGGGTTGAAGATAGTGGGCACCGTTGCCGGCCAGGACACCGTACTCGCCATAGCCCCCGACGCGGACGCCGCGGGCGAGGTCGCGAACCTCATCGCCGACGTCTGCCGCGCCAAGACGCGCCCGGCCGGCAACGTAGAGTAGTTGATCGACACCGACTACGTGCTCGTCAGGGAGGGGCAACTCGACCTCGCCGTTGATACCCTACGAGAATATGGGCACATGGTAGGCGACTATTCGGCGGGGGAAGATAAGCATGAGGATCAGGTTCGTACGGCACGCCACGTTCGTCTTCGAGGCCGGCGGTAAGCGGGTCCTGGTCGACCCCATGCTGGCCCCTACCGGGGCTGCTGACCCCGTGCCAGACACGCCCAACCAGCGGCGCAACCCGCTCGTCGACCTGCCGTTCGACGATGTGGGGACGCTGGGCTTGCTGGAGGAGACCGACGCGGTGCTGGTCACGCACACCCACAACGACCACTGGGACGGGAGGGCGCGGGATCTCATCCCCAGTCACACCCCCATCCTTTGTCAACCGGAGGACTGGGAGACCTTAAGCGCCGCCGGTTTGCGGCAGGTCACGCCCGTCGAAGACGGTCTTGAGTGGAGGGGTTTGAGCTTCACTCGTACCGGTGCGCAACACGGCACGGGTGAGATCGGAAGCCTCATGGCTCCGGTCTCCGGCTTCGTCGTAAGGTCGGAAGATTCACCGACCCTCTACATCGCAGGGGATACGGTCTGGTGCCCCGAGGTCGAGGAGGCGCTGGGCGTCCACACCCCCGACGTGGTCGTCGTCAACGCCGGCGCTGCGCGGTTCCTCGAAGGAGGTCCCATAACCATGACCGCAGAGGACGTGGCAAGTGTATGCCACGCCCTGCCAGAAGCTCGGGTCGTCGCCGTGCACATGGAGGCGATCAACCACTGCCTGCTCACCCGCGGCGAGCTCGAAGAGGAACTGCGTGTGGAAGGGCTCTCGGAACGGGTAGAGATCCCCGCCGACGGCGAGACGTTAGAAGTGCCGTAGATATATCTAGGGAGGAATCATGTTGAATGGAGAGAAGGTCGTGCTCGCCTATTCGGGCGGATTGGACACCTCGGTCTGCGTCAAGTGGCTGGAGCAGCAGGGGGCTGTACCTTACGCGCTGTACCTCGACCTCGGCCAGGGAGAGCCGGCCGAGGACGTCAGGGCGAAGGCGCTCGCGATAGGTGCCGCGGACGCCTTCGTGCGCGACGCCAGGGCCGAGTTCGCGGACGAGTACGTCGCCCCCGCGATAAGGGCGAACGCGCTCTACGGCGGGAAGTACCCACTCTTTACCGCCCTGGCGCGCCCGCTCATAGCGAAGAAGCTCGTCGAGGCCGCGCGGGAGGTAGGGGCCACCCACATCGCCCACGGCTCGACGGGGAAGGGCAACGACCAGGTCCGCTTCGACGTTACGACGGCCTCCATAGCCCCCGACCTGACCGTCGTGGCCCCCGTCCGCGACTGGAACATGAGCCGCCCCGAGGAGATGGCCTACGCCGAGGAGCACGGCGTCCCCGTCCCGACAACGAAAGAGTCCCCCTACAGCGTGGACGAGAACCTCTGGGGCAGATCCATCGAGGCTGGACCTCTGGAAGACCCGGACCACGAGCCGACCGAAGACGTCTTCGAACTGACCACCTCCCCCGAGAACGCCCCCGACGAGCCGCAATACGTCGAGATTGGCTTCGAAGAAGGCCTCCCCACCACCCTCGACGGTGAAGAGCTAAGGCTCGTAGACCTCATATCCGAGCTCGGCACCGTCGCGGGCGCGAACGGCGTCGGCCGCATAGACATGGTCGAGGACCGCCTGGTCGGGATCAAAAGTCGTGAGATCTACGAGTGCCCCGCAGCCCTCGCCATTATCGCGGCCCACCGTGAACTCGAGACCATGACCCTCACAAGGGACGTCCTCCGCTTCAAGACGACCACTGAACAACGCTACGCCGAGCTCGCCTACGAAGGCCTCTGGTTCACCCCCCTGAAAACCGCCCTGGACGCCTTTATCGAAGAGACCCAGAAGACCGTAACAGGAACCGTCCGCCTCAAGCTCTACAAGGGCAACTGTACCGTCGTTGGCCGCACAGCCCCGAACGCTCTCTACAGCAAAGACCTCGCCACCTACGACCCAAACAGCACCTTCGACGAGGCCGCCGCAGCAGGCTTCATCGCCCTCTGGGGCCTCTCCGCCCGCCAGTGGGCAAGCGTCAATCATAGTACAGAGCACGACCTGGCTTCACCACAACACTGAACCAGCAGTTTATAGTACAGGACAAAATACGCCAATTTGCAGGCCTATCAGGCAGGGTTATCCGGTGCGAAATCTTGCCGACAACATTTACCTTGAAGTCAAGGTTCATAATATACCTGAGCTACAGGCTCATGCTCGGGCGAGCCTGTAGCTTTGCCGGCAAGGCGCTCCTCCGCTACGCTGACCGTATGGGCGCGGACGAAGGTTGGACCGATGAAGCGGTACTTCGAGAGTCCGAGCGCTGGGTTCATGTCCCCCGGGATGGCACGCGCCTGGAGGACGAGCGGCGTCTACTGGTTCATCTACCGAAACGCTGGGGTACGAGCCGGGTGTGGCGCACTTGGGCCGCCGACGAGAGGCTGGCAGGCGACCTCATCGAGGAGACTATAGGCGAGGTTCTGGCCGCTGGCGGGGGCAGGCTCCTCTGGCACACCGGTGACCGTATAGCGCCGCCGTTCATGGACGAGTGCCTCGCCGGGCACGGCTTCGAGATAAGGGAGGAGCTCGATGTTCTCGCGTTCGTCCTGATAGACGACTCGGGACCGAGGCTTCCCCGGCTCGGCGCCCCTGAGGGCGTAAACGTCGGGCTCGTACACGATGCTAGAGGACTCCGGGAGGTCCTCCGTGTGGACTCGGAGGTCTTTGGTTCGCCCCCGCCGCCTGGTGGGGAGTTTGCCGAGTACGACGGAGAACTGGAGAAGCTGCGACGCCTCGAGCGCGGGGAGTCGCTCGGAGGAGACGAATCGCTCGCCCTTAGTGGTCCTTGACTGAACTTCTTTGATGCGTTCTCCTTTTGCGGTAACGTCTTGGTGGATGTCGCATCGCCGAGAAGGGAGAGCCTGCGTGCCTAGCCAAAGCCCTTACCGCATCGAGCTCGCCGAAGAGCAGCGCG
>JBBPYN010000086.1:0-16021 GCA_038199875.1 Rubrobacterales bacterium | reverse complement strand
TGCAGCGATCGTAGTCGGCAGGCGCCGCGAATCCGCTGGCTCCACAGGGACACACGACGTCGCAGTTGCAGTTCTCGATGTACGTACCTTCCAGATTCCAGGCCATAGCCTGATCTCCTTTCCTGGTAATTTTCGGCTAACCTCGCTTGAGACCTAACCTTCCACGACTTGTCCTCCTTGCGTCTTGTTCTTGATTCCTCGTAACTCGACCTCCTGCGTGACGTTCAGCCGAGAGACTAAGCAGCGGGACGCCGCTCGTCAGCCAACACTTCACGCCGGTGCCTTGCTTCTTCCAAGAGGAGTAAACTCGTCTCTTCCGGGAGCCAACTCAGATAATCCGCGTGGCCGCAATCGGGACACTGCAGTGCCTGCATTCCGTTGCTATCCACAACCGGCTCCCGGTCCTGTATGTCACCGTATCGTCCGCAGTAACAAGCCTCTTGCATCTTGCTCACCTCCTTCACTCGCATTTCCTTTCCTCAAGGAGGCTAGCGGCCCGGCGTTACGCTTTTGTTACGGGGATGGGGATCAGGGCCAGGAGAGCCGGGGATAAACCAGCGCGAAGGTCAAGAAATCGCTCATTTGGGCGATGCGTCACGTCCTTGCGTGTGTTGTCCTGTTAGGAGCGTTGCAATATATAGTCCAGGCCTGCACAATGAGGACCGCGTAGTTGGGAGTGAATGTAGCTACTCTGAAGATAAATCTTGTCGGTGAGTTCCGGGTCTGGCGGGGAGAGGACCTCATCGGGAGCAGAGATTGGGATCGGCAGAAGACTCGTTCGCTGCTGAAGCTGCTGCTAACCCGTCCAGACCACGTTTTCTCCAAAGACGAGATCATCGAGGCGCTGTGGCCCGGCGTGTCCCCGAAGGCCGCGGAGCGGAGCCTCCGGGTAACGGTCAGCCTGCTGCGCCGGGCTCTGGAGCCAGACCTCGGGAGCGGCGCCGGGTCTCGCTACGTGCACCAGCAACGACCTGGGTACTCGTTCAATTGCCGTGCGGACTGCGAGGTCGATGCGTGGGAGTTCGAGAAGCATCAGCAAGAGGCCGACGCCGCCCGGAAGTCTGGGAAGGTCGATGATGCCATCCGCGAGTATCGGGTGGCCCTCGGTTTCGTACGCGGAGAGTTTCTGGCGGAGGAGCCCTACGAGGAGTGGGCGATGGCGGCCAGGGAGCGGTGGAGGGAGCGCCAGCTGGCGCTCAGTTCGGACCTTTCGGAATGCCTGGCGCTCAAGGGCCGCTACGCGGATGCCATAGAAACGTGTAAGCATGCTTTGGCCCTGGACGGCTACCGCGAGGATCTCCATCGCCGGCTCATGCTGTACCACTACTGCGCGGGAGAGCAGAACCTGTCTCTGAGAGCCTTCCGAAGCTACGCCAGAATGCTGAGGGAGGAACTGGGCGCCGCTCCTTCGGCGGAGCTGGTTCGGCTCAAGGACCAGGTGGAGGGCCGGGACGTACCCGGCGTCGATGCGCGGCGGCGCTACCCCAAACCACGCCGCCCCCTGAGACTTCCCTACTCGCTGAGCCGGGCGCACTTCGTGGGCCGCGACGGGGAGTACGGGTTGCTCGCAGAACGGATGAGGGAAGTCTCGGCCGGTAACGGAAGCACCATCGCGGTCGAGGGCGAGGCCGGGATCGGAAAGACGCGCCTGGCTGAAGAATTCCTTGGGTATGCTCATTCCCGCGGCGTCCGCGTTCTCAGGGGACGCTGCTACGAAAGGGAGCTGGGGCCTCCGCTCGAGCCGGTAATGGATGCGCTCGGTCAGGTGGAGAATTCGGCGGACATCCTTTCCGAGATGTCGGAAGACTACGAACAGAACCCCGATCGTTCGTGGAACGACAAACCCCACGGCGCCGCGCGCGTCTATCAAGAGTTGACCGGCAAGCTTATCCGCGAGTCCAGGGACGAGGGCCTCGCCCTGTTCATAGACGATCTGCAGTGGGCTGACCCCGCAACATTAGAGTTCCTATCCTACATGGCAAAGCGCATCTCAGGAGAGCGGGTGCTGCTGGTCTTGACCTACCGGCGGGAACAGTCGCCAGAGCTCTCCGGGTGGCTCGAACGACTAGCCGAAAGGCGGGCGGTCACCACGCTCAGCCTTGACCGTCTCACCCTGGAAGATGTCAACCAGCTCCTCCTACGCCTGTCCTCCAGGTCCTTCGCTGATCTATCATCGCTCGCGGAGTTTGTCTACCGGGAGTCGGAGGGTAACCCGTTCTACGCCGTGGAGTATCTGCGCTGGCTCATAGAGTCAGGTGCCGTCGAGATTGATTCCCGGCGGCGAATCTCGGGGCTAAAGAGCGAGGTATTGCTGGAGAACGCATTGCCCTCCGGTGTGCGCGCCCTGATCCGGGCACGCTTCGGTGAACTGAACGAGGATGCCCGGGAGCTGTTGGAGGTTGCCGCCGTCATCGGGCGTAGCTTCGATCTCGGGCTTCTGTGCGGGGCCGCCGGTCTCGGGGAGATCGAAGCTTTTACCAAGATCAAGCCGCTCATGGGCTCGGGCCTGATCGTCGAGACCTCGCGAGAGATGAAGTACCATTTCTCCCACGACAAGCTGCGACAGGCGCTCTACGAGGACATCGAAAGCCCCCAGCGCCGGATGATGCACCTCCAGGTGGCCAAGGCTCTGGAAGAAGGCGGGTGCGAACCGGCGGAGCTCGCCCATCACTATATGCGGGCGGAGGACTGGCGGCCGGCACTGGAGAACCTTGTGCGAGCGGCGCGCAAGGCGGAGGGAGGCCATGCCTGGGAGACGGCCCTCAAGGATTATGGCCGGGCACTGGAGATCGTAGGGAAGTTGCCGGGCTCGGAGGAGACGAGGTTCGATCTGTTGGCCGCGCGGGAGAGCCTTATTGAGCACCTCGATCGGCGCGAAGAGCGCACCGCGGCGGTGCAAGTTTAGTTCGAACTGGCAAACTGCCTGGGGGATCGAGCCAGGATCGCGGAGGTACACATCCGGCGCATAGGCACTCTCATGGTCACCGATCCCGAAGGAGCCGCTGAATCCGGTCGGGCGGCCGTGGACATCTTCCGGGAGTTGGACAACATGGCTGGCGAGGCCCGGGCGCACAGGGAACTCGGCTACGCGCGCTGGGTGAACCGCGATTACGCCGGCGCCCTGGAGGCAAATCTCAAGGCTCTCTGGATACACCGCCATCTCGGCTACCGGCGGGCCGAGGCAGGGGACGCAAGCAATATAGCCCAGGTCTACCGGGGGACGGGCGACTACGACAGCGCTCTACGCTGGGCAGAGGAAGCCGTCAGGATCGACCACGAACTGGGAGACGAGCTCGCACAGGTTTTCAGGACGAACACGGTGGCAAACATCCACCGCGAACGGGGAGACCTCCAAGCCGCTCTCTCGCTCCATCTCAAGAGCCTGTCGACGTGCGCGGATCTCGGGATCAAGAACCTGAGGGCCTCCCAGCACCTCAACTGCGGAAGGCTGTGCCTGAGCCTCGCGGCGCCGGAAGAGGCACTGGAGCACTTCAGTTCAGCAGCCCGTCTCAGTCAGGATACGGGTTACACGCGGGACGAAGGATACGCGCTCATGGGGGCCGGCGTCTGCCTGGAGCAAGGAGGAGACCCCTCAGACGCGGCAGAGAATTACCGACGGGCGGTCGAGCTCATGGAGAAAGCCTGTGAGGACTCCGGATTGCCGGAGGATCTCTCCGGAAAAGCGGAGGCCCTGTCTCTTCTGGGGGCCGTGCTTCACTACTCGCTCGACCGTCAGGCCGAGGCATTCAACGCCTACGTGGCTGCCGCCGCTACATACCGCAAGCTCAAAGACCTTGGACGACTGCGGAAGGTTCTGATGAACCTGGCCGGCTTGCGGTGGAAGATGGAAGTCTCTGAAGACTCCGCCCGCCACTACGAGGAAGCCCTGGACCTTGCGCGGGAGCACGGCGAACAGGAGCACAAGGCCGCAGCCCTCGCCAGCCTCAGCGTCGTCTATCGCGACCTGGGCCGTCCCAGGGAATCCATAAGGAGTGGTAAGCAGGCGATCGAGCTGCTGCGAGGGCTGGATGACCCACAGGCCGAAGCCTACGTCCTTACCAGCGTGGCGGAGAGCCATCACGCGCTAGGGCACCACTCGAGCGCTCTCTCCTACCTGAAACGCTCGCTGCGCCTGCGCCAGAGGATCGGAGACAAAGGGGGCGAGATAGGTGCTCTCCATGACCTGGCCAGAGTCTACGAGTCTCTGGAAGATACTGATCATGCTAGGGACGCTTCCGAAGAAGCTACGTCGAAAGAAGTAGCGTTGAAAGAGGTAGTGAGAACCTCTTCAACAGTGGAAAGGAGAGGCTAGATGCCCAAGTACATCCTGGTTCGGACTGTCGGGGAGGTCTCCGACGAGGAGATGGAAGCCGCGGCGCTGAAGTCTCTGGAAGCCGTAGACCAGTTGCCTGGGGTACGTTGGATCCGCTCTTACTACTCCGTGGAGGAAGGGAAGCTCTACTGCGAGTACGAAGCCCCGAGCGTGGAGCTGGTCTACGAGCACGCCCGTCTGGCCGATCTACCCGTTGACAAGTGCGCGGTCGTGCGGGAGCTGGAGCCTTCGATGTTCCGGTAAGTACTTCCGATAAAGCTGGATGAAGCAGAGAGGTTCAATGCCTCGTCACGGCCCGAGAAAGCTCCCTACTCGTGGCGCTCAAGACACGTGTTGTCCTCTGCGTCCTGCTACGAGCGCCAGCGACACGGCCGCGAGGAGCATGGGGACCACGATGCCGAAGGCGGTACCTATGCCGATCCGGTCGGCAAGGGCTCCAAGGACGAGTGGGGCTACGAGGATGGCGCCGCCCCCTCCGACGGCGAGCCTGGCCGCCGCCGCGTCGGTGTTGCCCGGCGCAGACGCGATGGCCGCCGAGACGCCCAACGGGTAGACGCCGCCGATGCCAAGCCCCGTTATGAAGAGGCCGGCCAGGGTGAAGACACTTCCCGGAGAGTACCAGAACAGCGGGAATCCCACGAGCGCCAGGCAGAGAGTCGCGGCGAGGAGGACCGCCGGCGGCAGAGTACGCGCGAGGCGGCTGCTCGCGATGCGGCCGAGGAGCATCGCGGCGAAGAAGGCGGTCAGGGAGGTAGCCGCGGCCGGGCGGGTAAGACCCGTCCCGTCGGCCAGGAAATCTGCGCCCCAGTAACCCACGCACCACTCGGAGGCTACGCCCAAGGTCACGAGCGCCCAGAAAGCCCAGTAGCGCGGGGAAAGTGCACGGCCACCGGCCCGTTCGTCGTTTCCCGCTGTCCCCCGCGGAAGGTCGGGGGGCCTGAAGAAGAAAGTAACGGCGAGAAGGATGAGTACCACCGCGGGCGCGGCGAGAGCCGCCCGCCAGCTGAGACCTGAGGCGGCGGAGGCGCCGACGAGCAGGGGTGCTGCTATGGCGCATGCGCTCGCCGTGACGTTCGACTCGGTGACGGCGACGGCGCTGTACTCCCCGTGCCTGTCGGAGAGCAGTGCCTGGGAGGTGACGAGCAGCAGCGCGCCGCAGAGGCCCATGGCGAACGCAGCGGAGACGGTGCCGAAGGCGCTCGGGCTCAAGACCAGGACCACGGCGCCGGCGGCCATCCCGAAAGCCCCTCCCCAGAGGGCGGCGCGCCTCCCAATGCGGCCAACGACCCTGTCTCCGAACAGGCCGAGTAAAACGGAGCCGAGGGCGAAGGCGCTGAAGTGGAGGCTCGCCGTGGTGTAGTCGAGGTCCAGCTCCGTCCGGAGGAAGGGCATGATCGGCCCTAGCACCGTCTCCATGAAGGCGAAGTAGCCGACGAGGCCGTAGGTCATCCAGGTGGCCGAATCCCTCGCGAAGCCGCCCAGCGCATCGCCGCGGGCCCCCTTCACACGTCCCTATTTCGGCCGGTGGACGTTCTAGCCGCCGTCCGGCGCGGGAGAGGAGCTGGCAGGGGCCTGTTGCCCTGGCGGCTCCTGGCCCGAGTCAGGTGTCTGCCTGGTCTCCCGGGGATCAGGCCGTTCTGGTTGGGTCGCGGTATTCCCGGAAGCCGGGTCTTTCTCGGTCTCGCCGTCGGACTTCTGCTCCTTGGTCTTCTCCTCAGTCTTCTCCGGAGGTTCGGGGGGCGGTGGGGGCTTCACGTAGGAGCGGCCGTCGGTCTTCACTTCCAAGTTCAGGTCGGAGCCAGGGGTGTCGAACTGCTCTACAGAGTACCCCTGGACGGCGCCTTGCATGTAGAGGGACCAGATGTCAAGCGGGTAGTTCTCGCCGTTGATCTGCTCGAGGCCGTTTATGTTCACCATGGAGCGTCGCTCGTTCGGGTAGCCGACCCAGACGCTAGTGGAGAGTTGCGGTATGAAGCCGATAAACCAGGCGTCGATGAACTCGTTGGAGGTCCCTGTCTTGCCAGCGGCGGGGCGTCCTATCTCGGCGTCGAGGTCGTGATAGTAGCTCGCCGTACCGCGGGTGATCACGGCCCGCATGGCCTCCGTGACGACCGCAGCCTCGTCGGGGCTCAACACCTCTTCGCCGACGGGGCGGTGCTCTTCCAGAAGCTCGTCCTCCCCGTTCTGGTCCTTCGTCACCTTCTGGACCAGGTACGATTCCATGTGCGTGCCCGAGTTGGCGAACGTCGAGTACGCCGAAGCCATCTCGAGCGGCGTAACCCCGACCCTGAGGCCCCCTATAGCGGTCGATGGGTAGGCGTCGATCTCGCTGTCTATGCCTAGTTTGTTCGCCATCTCCACCACCTTCTGGAGACCGAGGTCGAGGGCGAGCTGGACGAAGACGGTGTTGTCCGAGTCGGCCAGCGCCCTCTCAAGGGTGATCGGACCGCGGTGGATGAAATCATAGTTGTCCACCTCGTAGGGCCTTGCGTTCTTGCCCATGTCGATGTTCAGGTGTTTGGAGACGTACATGGAATCTGGGGAGATACCCTCGTTCACGGCCTCGGCGTAGACGAAAGACTTGAACGAGCTGCCCGCCTGCCTGTGCGCCTGGGTCGCGAGGTTGAACTTCACCTGTTCGAAGTCCGATCCCCCGACCATGGCCCTCACCGCGCCCGTCGAAGGGTCGATCGAGACGAGCGCCGCGGAAGGATCTCCTGCCTCGGGGTTCACGATCGAATCGACGGCCTCGCTAGCCATCGCCTGCAGGCCTGGGTCGAGGGTGGTGTAGATCTTGAGTCCCCCCTCGTAGACCATGTCATCGCCGTACTCCTCGGCTATCTCCCTGCGGACGGCGTTGAGGAAGTACTCGTTGTCGTTCTGGTACAACACCCTGCCGCGGCTCACGACGACTTTGGAAGCGACGGCCTCATCGTGCTCCTTCTTGGAGATGTAGCCGTACTCGAGCATCCTGCCAAGCACTACGTTGCGCCGCTCCTTCGCGCTCTCGGGGTCCACGAACGGGTCGTAGACGCCTGGCAGGTTGATGATCCCGGCCAGAAGCGCCGACTCAGAGAGAGTGAGGTCTGATGCGTCCTTGTTGAAGTAGGTCCTGGCCGCGGCCTGTGCACCGTAGGCGTTGGACCCGAAGTACACGGTGTTCAGGTACTGCTCCAGGATCTCTTGCTTGGAGTGCCCTTTCTCGTACTGCCAGGCGAGCGAGCCCTCGACGAACTTGCGCTCGAAGCTTGGGACCTGGCGCTGTTGCTGGGCAATGTAGGTGTTCTTGATGAGCTGCTGGGTGAGGGTGGAGCCGCCCTCCTGGATAGAGAGGCTCTGGACGTTCTCTAGGGCAGCGCGCCCGATGGCCTCGAAGTCCAACCCCCTGTGCTCGTAGAAACGGTGGTCCTCGACCGAGATGATCGCCTGCCTGAGTGTCGGGTCGACGTCCTCGAGCGGGACTACGAAGCGGTTCTGGACGCCGTAGAGCTGGTCGACGACCTTGCCGTCCGCATCGTAGACGAGGGAGGTCTGGGCCAGCTCGGCGGAGTGGTAGTCGTCGAGGTCGGGCATGTCGGCGGCGAGAGCCTGGTAGGTGTCCACGGAGGCGGCGACCATGCCGACCGCCCCGAGCAAGGCCACAAAGCAGAGCAGCAGGAAAGCGGTCCTTAGCCTCTGCAAGAACTTGCTCTTGTTGCGCGACCGCCTTCGCTTGCGGCCGAACCTGACCACGTTCGGGTTCTGCATGAAGAGGCTATTATACAGAATGAGCACCCGGACCCCGGAAGGAGAACCCCCATCACCAACACGAGCCTCCCCCGCAAAATGTTCCCGGCCCTCGCCGCCAACGACTGCACCTTCCTGAACACCGGCAGCAGCGGACCTCCCCCCTACTACGTCGTAGAGGCCATGCGGGAGGCCGACGACGTCTGCCACGGCCCCGCCTACCTGGAAGGTATCGGCCTCTTCGCACTCCAGGCGGGGTATGCCTCGAGGGCGCGCGAGGCTGCCTCGCGTCTGATCGGGGCGACTTCCGACGACGTGGCACTCACGCAGAACACCACCCACGGCATGAACCTTGGCGTCGACTCGATAGGCTGGCGGGAGGGCGACGAGGTCGTCTCGGCCACGACGGAGCATCCCGGTTGCCTCATGCCACTCCACAACCTGTGGAAGCGTTTTGGGGTGAAGGTCAACCTGGTATCGCCTCCGGTGACGCCGGAGAAGATCGAAAGCTCCCTGACGCCGGAGACGCGCCTCATCGCCCTCTCGCACGTGGACTGGACGAACGGGGAGGTTTTGCCGCTGCAAGAGATCTGTGCCGTAGCTCGTGGGCGGGGCGTACTGACCCTCGTCGACGGCGCCCAGTCGGTCGGTAATATTCCTGTTGACGTTCCGGCCACGGGTGTTGACATGTACGCTTTCACCGGCCACAAGTGGGTGCTTGGCCCCGAGGGGATGGGCGCGTTCTACGTCAGGCCTGGCCTGCCGGTCCACAGCCCGAACGTCGGCTTCCTGGCGCTGCCAGCTCCCGCGGACTTCGACGTCGATGGCGACTACGAGCTGCGGGGCGACGCCCGTCGCTTCGAGGCCTCGACCATGAGCCCCACCCTCGGTAATGGATTCGCGGCCGCGGCGGACGCCGTGTACGAGCGCGGGAGCGTGGGGTTCGGGGAGATACGGCGTCGCGCTGACTTACTGATGGACCTTCTCTCGGAACTTCCTCGCGTCGCCGTCCGATCACCGAGGCCTGCGGGATCGGGGCTCGTCGCCTTCGAAGTCGAAGGCGTGCCGGCCAAAGACGTCGCCGAACGCCTGCTTGATCAGAAGTTCATCCTGCGCTACATCCCCGGTCAGAATTCCTACGTCAGGGCGAGCACGCACCTGTTCAATACGGAAGATGAGCTCGAGTCGTTGGCTGAGGCCGTCCGGAGATTGTAGAGGTCGTTCGAGAACGACCCCTATAACGCCAACAACACGTCCACAGCCGACTCGATGTCTGGTGCGAGGTGGTCCGGTTTGGCCTCGTGCAGCCTTTCTTCTGAGAAGGCGCCCCAGCTCACGGCTACGCTCGTGAGGCCTGCGGCTTTGGCCGCCTCGACGTCGAAAGGGGAGTCGCCAACGTAGGCGGCCTCCTCTTTCGGGACACTGCCCAGTAATTCCAGTCCCCTCAAGAGCGGCTCGGGATGGGGCTTGTGCTCGGTGGTGTCCTCCATCGTGACGAAGCGGTCGACGACGTTTCGCAGGTCCGGGAAGTTCTCGAGGGCCATCTCGACGGAGACGAGGCGCTTGGAGGTGACGACGGCTACCTTGATCCCTGTTGAGCGGAGGCGCGAGAGTGCTTTTTCGACGTTAGGGAACTCCTGGATCAGGGCGTCGTGGTTCTCCTCGTGGTGACGACGGTAGGCCTCGAGCAGCAGCTCGGCTTTTTCGGCGTCTATGAGCTCCATCTGGCGCGGGAGGGGCTGGCCGACGTTGGCGAGCAGGGTCTCGCGAGGGATGTCATCGCGGCCAAGGACCTCGGCCGTGGCGTGGCGCATTCCCTGGTGGATCATCTCCGTCGTGTCGACGAGCGTACCGTCGAAATCGAAGAGGGCCGCGCCAAGCAAGGCCTAGTCGAGCCTGTTCTCGAGGAGGCTGTTTACGTCCCAGGCGCCAAGCTCTTCGAGGCCTGGTGTATCGGTCAGCTCCAGGTGGACCGGGGTGATGCTGATCTCATCGTTCTCGATGGCAGAGAAGTCGGTCCCCTCCTCCTCGTGGCGGCCCGGGGGGTTGTTGTAGATGTCGTAGCCAACCCTCCCCTCCTCATCCCTTACCTCGACGAGCTCGTCCTTGTAGAACCTGCGGCCCAGCCTGGTAACCCGCGCGCCCCGCAGCTTCTCGCGGGGCAAATTGGGAGCGTTGACGTTGAGGATTCGTCCCGACGGAAGGCCCTTGAGGGCGACCTTCACCAGGCGCGCCGTAAAGTCAGCCGCCGCGTCGAAGTGGAGCCCGCCGTCCAGCGGCATGCCCTCCTCGACCGTCTCGTGCCAGGGCCGGTCTATGCTCAAAGATACGGCGATGCCAGGGACCCCGATGACTATACCCTCCATCGCGCCAGCGACCGTACCTGAGTACGTAATGTCGTCGCCGAGATTCTCCCCGTGGTTTATCCCAGAGACGACGACGTCTGGCTCGAAGTCCATGAGACCAAGGGCGACGAGCCGCACGCAATCGACCGGCGTCCCCGAGCAGGCGTAGCCCGTCGCCCCGTCGGCCATCTCGACCTCCTCGACGTGGAGCGAGCGCCCGAAGGAGATGCTCCTCCCCACTCCCGAGCGGTTCCTGTCTGGGGCCACGGTGATGACGTCCCCGACCTCCTCTAGCGCGCGCCTGGCCGCCAGAAGCCCGGGGGCCTCGATGCCGTCGTCGTTCGTCAATACTATGCGCATCAGTTCCAAACTCTCCGCGATTCTGGAGGTGATCGCCTTCCCGAAAGGCTCCTGATTCTACCACCCATACCCCGATGCTCCCGCCGGCACGTTCTCAAGGTGCGCGGCAATCGTTATAGAAATGGGCTATCCGTACCATTAAGAAAAAAGAATGGACAAAGCCCACCATATACGGTAGCTTACCGTGGCTGTGATGTGGAGACCTACGTAAGGAGTGTGATGTTGTGGACGCTGTAGAGTGGTTTAGGCATCGCTCCTACGACTACGAACAGTTCTCGGACCTGGAGGCCATGGGCCGCCGCAAGCGTGAGCTCGGCCTCACGGTCAGCGCGGTTCTGCCCTGCCGCAACGTGGCCGACACGGTAGGCGGGATCGTCGATGAGATCCACGCCGTAAACCGGCAGACGGGGGATCACCCGCTGGTAGACCAGATCCTCGCCGTCGACGCGGACTCGCCTGATGGGACGGCCGATGTGGCCGCATCGAGGGGCGCAGAGGTCTACTCCGAGAACGAGCTAATGAGCAACCACGGCGGCGCGCACGGCAAGGGCGACGCCATGTGGCGCGCGCTCTCCGTGGCGCGCGGCGATCTCGTGATGTACATCGACGCAGACACCAAGGACTTCAGGCCGCAGCTGGTCTACGGCATCCTCGGCCCTATCCTCGAGGTACCCGAGATACGCTTCGTCAAGGCCGCCTACAGGCGTCCCTTCAAGAGCCACGAGACGGTGGAGACGGACGGCGGCGGGCGGGTCACAGAACTCTCGACCAAGCCGCTCTTCAACCTTTTCTACCCCGAGCTCACGGGCTTCGTGCAGCCCCTCGCGGGCGAGTTCGTCGCCGACAAGGAACTCTTCTCGTCCATCCCCTTCCTCACCGGCTACGCGGTCGAGACCGGGATCATGATAGACGTCCTGAAGAAGATTGGGCTCAACGCCATGGCGCAGGTCGACCTCGGCACCCGCCAGAACAGGCACCAGCCCCTGCGCGACCTCTCCCGCATGTCCTACTCGGTCCTGCGCGCGGTCGCCAGGCGTATGCGCCAGGAGGGGCGCCTGAACCAGGTGCGTGAACCCGGCTCTCCCGATTTCCTCTACCAGCTCTCCGACTACCTGCACGCCGTCGCAACACCCGAGGGCCTCAAGCTGCAGGAGTACGTCGAGGAGCTCGTGGAACGGCCCCCGATCAAGGAAGTCCTGCGGGTCGGTTAGGGTAACGCTTTGGCCGGGGTCCACGACATGGGCGGGCTGCCCGGCGGCCCCGTAGACAGAAGCCAGCACGATGTCGAGGACTGGGAGCGTCTGGCAGACGCTATCAACTCGGCCCTCGGCGCGAAGGGGCTCCAAAGTACGGACCAGCACCGCAGGGCCATCGAGAGCCTCGAAAACTACCGGGACCTCTCCTACTACGAACGCTGGGTGGCGGCCACCGAAAAACTGCTCGTCGAGAAGTCAATCCTGAGCAGTGAAGAGATAGACGAGAAGACGGCCGAGATAGAGCGCCGCTGGGGCGCATCGTGACCTATAAGCCAGGCGACCGCGTAAGGGTCCTGCCCTCGGATAAACCTGGCCACGTGCGTACGCCCGGATACCTCAGGGGCAAGGCCGGCTGGGTCGAGTCGGTGATCGGCGCCTATCCGAACCCGGAGGACCTCGCCTACGGCCTCTCTGGACTGCCGCAACACTATCTGTTCAAAGTTGGCTTCAGGCAGGCGGACCTCTGGGACGACTATGAAGGTCCGGCCGAAGACCGCCTGTGCGCCGACGTCTACGAACACTGGCTCGAGCCCGGCGATGGAGGAACGACGTGAGCGACCATCACCCGCACGAGGAAACGACCACCAGCCCGTACGCCGCGCGTATCAAGGCCATAGAGGCGCTGCTGGTGGAGAAAGGCGTCCTTACAGAGCCCGAGGTGCAGGATGGGATCTCCTACATGGAGGCCCGCTCCCCAGCCAACGGCGCGAAGCTCGTGGCCCGCGCCTGGATCGACGACGAGTTCAAAACGCTTCTGCTCTCCGACGCCAAGGCCGCGGCCTCGGAGCTCGGAATGGAACCAGAGCACCCTGCGGAATTTATTGTCGTCGAGAACACGCCTCTGGTGCACAATCTGATCGTCTGCACCCTCTGCTCCTGCTACCCAAGGGCCATCCTCGGCCGCCCGCCCGACTGGTACAAGAGCTTCGAGTACCGTTCGCGCGCCGTCAGAGAACCGCGCTCCGTGATGCGCGAGTTCGGCTTCGAACCACCAGAAGATGTCGAGATTCTCGTCCACGACAGCACCGCGGACGCCCGCTACATGGTCCTCCCCATGCGCCCGCCAGGGACGGAAGATCTGGTCGAAGTAGAACTGGCCCGACTCGTTACGCGCGATTCACTGGTCGGGGTCAGCGTACCGCAGGCGTCGGAGATGACCAGGGGCACGTAGCCGAGGTCTATAGGGAACGATCAACGAGTGCTCTCGTAGTTGGGAGACGCCTCAGGGTCAGGCTCGTCGATAGTTGTTTCGGAGAGTCCTAGCCGCCGGTGCAGCCGGGCAAGGGGCTTGGGGGCCCACCAGTTCCAGCGCCCCATCAGCCGCATCGTCGCGGGGACGAGGAGGGCGCGCACGATGGTCGCGTCTACAAGCACAGCGAGCCCCATGCCCAGGCCTATTGCTTTGATCACGACCGCCTCAGCGAGTCCGAAGGAGAAAAAGACCGTGGCCATGATGAGGGCTGCGCCGGTGATAAGGCGGCCTGTCCGCTCTATGCCGATGGCCACTGACGCGCGGTTGTCCCCCGTCTTCTCGTACTCCTCCTTGATGCGGCTAAGGAGCATGACCTCGTAGTCCATGGAGAGTCCGAACAGGATGCAGAACATGATGATCGGGGTCGTTGTGTTTATCGGGCCAGGGGTGAAATCGAGAGGGCCCGAGAGGTGCCCATCCTGGAAGACCCACACCAGCGCCCCGTAGGAGGCGCTGATCGAAAGGAAGTTGACGACGACCGCCTTCAAGGGCAAGAGCACCGACCCGAGGAGCAGGAAGAGCACAACGTACGTGGCGAGGACAACAAAGGCTATCGCCGGCGGCGCGGCCTCGTAGACCGACTCGGTGAGGTCGAGGTCGAAGGCAGCCCAACCGCCGACGAGCACCTCGCCCCCGACTTCGGGGTGTTGCTTGCGGACCTCGCGCACCAGGTCGTGAGCACTTTCTGTGTTGTAGCCAGCCGAGGTATACGCGGTCAGGACCACGATGTGATCCCCTGTGGTCCTCTTCAGCGTCTCCCTTATCCCCGCAGGCAGGTCTTCGCGGGGCGTCGAAAGGAGGTCCTGGTACTGATCTCGGGAGAGCTTCGGGTCGACGTTTACGATGCCATCCACATCTTTGACGCCTGGCCTGTCCTCGAGCCAACGTCTCAGGTCGTACGCCTCACCTATCCGCTCCCTGGTGAGTGGTGATCCTTGCGGGTAATCGAGCAATACCACCATCGGGTAGGCGCCGCTGTCTGGGAACTGTCGGTCGAGGATCTCCTCTCCCTGACGCGACTCCGCGTCTTTGGAGAGCGTGTCAGCCCCTGAGAGCCCGAGCCGGAGGCCCAGGAAGGGCGAGCCGAGTACCAAGAGTAGCGCTACCGCGGGCAAGAGCGTGCGCCACGGGTGGGACATGACGGCGGTGGCCAGTCCGTGCCAGAGACCGCGGCCTGTGGCGGTCCTCTCGGGGTGGACGAAAGGCAGGCGCAGGAAGTCGACGCGCGGGCCGAGGATCGCGAGTAGCGCGGGGAGGAAGGTCAACCCGTAGAGCACCGAGAAGGCGACCACGATAGAGCCGGCGAAGCCTATGGAGTTGAGGTCGGCCACGTCGAAGAAGAGGAAGCCCATAAAGCCTATGGCCACCGTGAGCCCGGAGAAAAGGATCGCACGTCCCGACGTCGCCATGGTGCGCGATAGTGCGTCGGGCACGGGACGGCGGCGCACCTCCTCGCGAAAACGGCTCACGACGAACAGCGAGTAATCTATGGCGACGCCGAGGCCTATCATGGTGACGATGTTGGTCGCGTAGATCGAGACGTCCATCGCCCTGGCCAGGAGGAGAGTCCCGACGAAGCCGCCTGTGACGGCTAGGATGCCAACCCCGATGGGTAACCCGGCCGCGACGACGGAACCGAAGACGAAGAGAAGCATCAAGAGCGCGAGGGGCAGTGAGACCGTCTCGGCGCGCTTCAAGTCCGACTCCGTAACCGTCTCGAAGTCTTCGTTGAGCGGCATCTCACCAGCCGCGACTACCTCAAGGGGGCCTGGCCTCACCTTCTGCCTGAGCGCCACGTAGGCGTCTTGCCGCTCGGCGTAGCCGCCCTCCTCGAGCTCGACCACGGCGAGGCTGTGGTGCTGGTCCTGGGAGATCATGGCCTTATTGGTAGAGCCGCCTTCGTAGGCGGTGCGAATGTTCGTCACCCTCTCGTCGTCTTCGAGGGGTTCCAGCGCGCGCTCGACCCGCTCGCGAAACGCGGGATCTGTGGCCTTCTCGTCCTCGCTGCCGAAGATGAGCATGAAGCTTGGCGGCGTCTTCGCCACTTCGTCATCCAGTAGATCATCGACCCGGCCTGACTCGGTGCCCTCGGGGGCGGAGAACTCGCCCGTGCCCAACCGGCCACCGTACTGCATCGAGAAGAGCAGGGCTGCGATCGAGATGGTAGACACAACGAGTACCAACCACCGGAAACGATAAACAAAGCGTCCCCAGGCCGCGAACATTTCTAATCCTCTCTGTTAGCCGTGGTTCCCTTACCGTGTCAGGGAACGGGGTTCTCGACGAGCGCGCTCCCCCCGCCGCGGCGGGCCGGTTCGGCGGCGGCCTGCACGGTACCTCCTGGAAGGAAGGCGATGCCTGTTGCCGCCCCGATCTCCGGCGTCGAAGTGAAGGTCTGGCCGTGCTCGGACGTAAGGAGCGCCGCCTCCGGCGAGCTCAGAAACGCCGGTTCTGCCTGGGTCGTCGTCGTGTTGCGCTGCGAGGCACGAGGCGCGGCGATCGCCTGCGGCAGGGTCATGCCGAAGTCGAGGTCGTTGACGAGCACCTGCAGTACGGTCGTGATGATCGTCGAGCCGCCCGGGGAACCAAGGGCTAGTATTGGAGTACCGTAACTGTTCAGCCCTGTGGGTTAGGGAGTAACGGCCTGCCTGTGAAAACGCCCTCCAGCGCACCGAGCGGGTTCTCGCCATGCTTGCGTACCGTCGAGATGTAGCCCCGGATGCGCAAGAACGCAGCCGCCCCTTCTTTC
>JBBPYN010000085.1:0-36521 GCA_038199875.1 Rubrobacterales bacterium | reverse complement strand
TCGCGCCCTGGGCGAAGGCGACCTGCATCGCGAGGAGTCCTATAGGACCTGCGCCGGTGACGAGGACGTGGTCGCCCGCGGACACCCTTCCCTTCTTGCAGGCCCAGATCCCCACAGACAAAGGCTCCATCAGGGCGCCGGCGTTGTCCGAGAGCCCCTCTGGCAACGCGTAGGCGAAGTCCTCGTTGATGCTGACGTAGTTGGTGAAGGCGCCGTCGATGGGGGGCGTGGCGAAGAAGCGCACGTTCGGGCAAAGGTTATAGCGCCCAGCCCGGCACTCGCGGCAGGTCCCGTCAGGGACGCCTGGCTCCAGGGTGACGCGATCTCCGACCTCGTGCTTTGTGGCGTTTTCGCCAAGTGCCACCACCGTGCCCATCGACTCGTGGCCGAGAATAAGAGGCTCTTCGACGACGAACGAGCCGATGCGGCCTTCTTCGTAGTAGTGGACGTCCGAGCCGCAGACGCCGACGGCCCGTATCTCGACCAGGACCTCATTCGGCCCCGGTTTGGGGACGGGTTTGTCCTCCAGCCTTACGTCGTGCGTGCCGTGCATCACCGCTGCCCTGTTCTGCACAAGGAATCCTCTCTAAGGCGACTCTTATTCCCCTGTCACCGCTCCAAGGGTCAGCCCGCGCACCAGGTAACGCCTCACGGCCAGGCCGACGATCACCATGGGGAGTGCAACGACTGTCCCTATAGCCGTGAGCTGGCCCCAGTCCACCCCTGTCTGCGTGATCAGCGCCGATGCGGCCACAGGGAGTGTCTGGCTGCCCGGGCCGCTAAACGTTGCGGCGAAGGCGTAGTCGTTCCAGGAGAAGACGAGGCACAGGATCGCCGTGGTAACAATCCCTGGAGCCGTTAGCGGCAGCGCCACGCGCCAGAACGTTTGGAACTTACTCGCGCCGTCCACCATCGCCGCCTCTTCCATCCCTTTGGGCAGGTCCGCGAAGAACGCGTGCATTATCCAGATCGCGAACGGCAGATTGAACGTGAGGTAAGCGATGATGAGTCCCCATATCGTGTTGATCAGGTGTAAGAACGTAAACCCGACGTAGAGCGGGAGGATCACGGCCGCGATCGGCGCCATCCGCGTCGAGATGATCCAGAACGCCAGATGGCGCTTGCCACGGAAGTTGACGCGGGCCAGACCGTACCCGGCGAAGATCCCCAGGGTGGTGGCGATGATGGTCGAGATACCGGCGGCCAGCATGCTGTTGCGGAAATAACTTAGTAGGCTGTTGCCCCCGGCGTCCAGGCTGACGTAGTTCGCCAGGGTTGGCTTGAACGCTATCACCGGCGTGGTCGAGAGGACGTCGGCCAGCGACTTGAACGAGGAGAGCACCATCCAAAAGACCGGCACGAGTGTCCAGAGCAGCACGATGAGCAACAGCCCATAGAGGACAATCCAACTTCCCAACGAGCCTGCGGTCTTGTTCATCCCGCCAACCCCCTTTGCCTGAGTATTGTGGTGAACAGGTTGGCGATCAAAATGGAGGTCGCGAGCATCACCAGGCCGATAGTCGCGGCGTATCCCAGTTGCAAGAAGCGGAAGGCTACCTCGTAGAGGCTCATGGGGATGATCTTGGTCGCATTGGCCGGTCCGCCGCCTGTTACCTGCCAGATGATGGCGAAGTAACGGAGCGCGTCCATGGACCTGATCAGGAGCGCCACGATGACGATGCCGGAGATCGACGGCAAGACGATGTACCAGAGCCTCCTCCAGTAGCCAGCCCCGTCGACCTTGGCCGCCTCGAGCACCGGCTGCTGTACGGACACCAGCCCGGCGAGGGTGATCAGGGTGATGAGCGGCGTCCACTCCCAAACGTCCATCAAAACGACCGCCACGAACGCGGGTACGTCCTCTCCGAGGATGTTGCCCGTGAATATGCCGGTTTCCTCTAGTATCCAGGAGTAGAGGCCGTAGGTCGGGTTGATCAAAAACCGTCCGAGCAGCCCCACGATCACCGGTGCGACAAACATTGGTATTAAGATCAAAGATAGGGCCAGGTTCTTCCCCCAGACGACCTCGTGCACTAGAAGGGCGATGGCTACGCCCAAGATCACCTGGAGCCCGACGGTGGCCACGAAGTAGATCACCATCCTCACCCATCCGGCCCCCACGTTGGGATCGGTGAACATGCCAGCCCAGTTTCCGAGCCCCACCCAGCGAGACGATAGGCCGCTGCCGCCGAGGAGGGTCACGTCGTTGAGGCTCATCCAGATTATGTACAGGAAGGGCAGGATCGAGATGGCAGCGAGGACCGCCAGGGCCGGAAGCATCATTCGGCCCTCGAACGACAAGAGCCAGGAGCCGGCTCGCCTTTTCTTGCCGGTGCCTCTGGTGGCTTCCGAGCCCTGGCGTTTCGTGCCCATAGACTCAGACGGCACGCGCGCCTCCTTTCGTCGTCTCATCGACGCCTCGTTTTGCGGAACGCATCGCCTCTTCGGGGCCCTTGCCACCGGCCAGCATCTTGGAGAGCTCGGTGTAGATAATGGCGTCGCACTGGTTCCAGGTTGGGGTCTTGGGGCGCAGCCCGATGTTTTGGGGCTCCCACGCCTCAAGCGACACGGAGGAGGTGAGTGCGTTCGGTATGCTCGTGGGAGGCGTCATGTTCTTTTTGACCTCTGGCAGCTCGTAGACTGACTTTCGGGTCGGCGTTCCACCGCCCTCACTGCTCTTGAGACCCATCAGCTGGGTCTCGGGGGAGGTCCCCCACACCACGAACAACCAGGCCGCCTTCTGCTCCTCTTCTGAGGCGTACTTGTTGACCCCGATGCCCGTCCCGCCGTAGTGGTTGGCGCTCCTGGCCGGTCCAGTGGGTAGCAGCGAAAACCCGACCTTGCCTATCAAACCGCCCGGCACCCACCACGCGCCGGCGAACTCGTGCCACTCGGGGGCCATCGCGACCTGCTCGGCGCCAAAGGCCTCGCCAAGGTCGTTCCAGTCCCAGCTGGTACTGCCCGGGTGCGCGATGTCCACGAGCTTTTTGTAGAAGGTCGCGGCCTCGATAGCCTCCGGCGCATCGAGCGTGGAGGGACCTGGGTCCGTGGCGCCAAGCCGCCCTACCTTATCTCCGTTCTCGAAAAAGTCCCCGCCGTACGCCCACAGCACGTTCGCGAAGTCGTCCGTCAGGGAGGTGAACTGCTTGGCCTGGTGACCTGTACCGTAAGGTACCTCGTCCTGGTTTTCGTTGAACCACTGGGCGATCTGATAGTACTGCTCCCACGTCACCGAAGCCGAAGGAGTCGGATCGAAGCCGAGGTCCTTCTCCATGCTGTCGTGGTATTTCTCGAAGAGGTCCTTACGGTAGCACCATATCAGGGTCGGGCAGTCGAAGGGCAAGGCAAGTAGTTTGTCCTCGAAGCGCCCAGCGGCGTCCAGGTGGGTCGAGATGAAGTCGTTCGTGCCCTTGGGCACAGATGGCAGGCTGTCATCGTTCATGAACTTGTTGAGGTCCACAAGCCCGTTGCGCAGCGGGACCATGATGTTGTAGGGGTCAGCGTATACGATGGGGTACTGCCCGGTGCGAGACCCGAAATCTAGCGCTACCTTCTGCTGTACCGCAGTGAGTTCTAGCTGCGAGATTCTCACGTCGATACCCGTGAGCTCCTTGAAGGGTTGCAGGTTGGCGGCGATGGCCGAGGTCGGTGCGGTGTTCTCCGAAATGAAACTGAGCGTCATCCCGCTGAACTGCTTCCACATACCCCCGCCGGATGAACTGGAAGACGAAGACCCACCGCACCCTGCGGCGCCAAGGAGCGAGGCCCCGGCGAGACCTGCTCCCGCCATCTTGAGAAAGCCCCCACGTGAAACCTTCTTCTCCATCAGAAAATCCTCCTCCCTGTCAGCATGCCATCTGGCCGCGAATCCCGATGGGAGCGGATGCGAGCAACCTCCCGAGACGATGGCCGCCCGCCGTCTTTGTCGCCGTACCTCCCAGAACAATACCCCTGATATCCCCGGTGTCTTCACCAAGCATAGGACTTGGGGCAGCCAGTGTCAACAGGTGCCCGGCACCTCCGGAAATTCGTCTCGTCGCGGTTCCGGTGGACGGACCGTTGCGCGAGCACCTGGTGCGGATGTACCCTTCGTTCACCGGATCGACCGAAGACTGTTGAAGGGAAACCCATGGGTGAGAGTGGCTGGGCTTCGATCCCGGAGACGTTCGTCCGCAATGCGGAGCGGGCACCGGAGAACCTCTGCCTGCGCTTCGAGGGGGATGAGATCTCCTACGGCAGACTACGCGAGCGGGCTGAAGCTTTCGGCTCTGCCCTCGTGGCCTGGGGCCTGCGACCCGGCGAACGCGTGGCGCTCTTCCTGGGCAACCACCCCGATCTCCTGGCCGCCTACGTGGGGACACACCTGACCGGCGGCGTCGTGGTCCCCGTGAACACCCAGTACCGTAAGGGCGAACTCGGGCACATCCTGGGTGACGCCGGGGTGCGTCTCTGCCTCACTGACGGCGAGCGAAGGCCGGAGCTGGACGGGGCGCGCGAAGACCTGCCAGAACTCGAGACGGTCATAGAGACTGGACCGGAGTTGGAAGCCTTTCTCGGCGGTGGCGGCGCGCTACGACGAGAGTTGCCGCGCGGCCGCGATCTGGCGGTCATTGCTTACACCTCGGGGACGACTGGGCGCAGCAAGGGTGCGATGCTGCTGCACAGCAACCTCCTCGCCAACGCGCAGGCGGTGTGCGAGGCCTGGCGCTGGACGGACGAAGACACTTTGCTGCTCGCCCTTCCCCTGTTCCACACCCACGGCCTCATGGTCGGGGCGCACGGCACTTTGCTCACAGGGGCAGCCGCCGAGTTACACAGGAAGTTCGACGCGAGAGAGGCCTACGAGGTCTTGCTGGCCGGAAGGGTAACGATGTTCTTCGGCGTCCCTACCATGTACACGCGGTTGTTGCGGGAGGCAGAGGCGCGTGAGGAGCGTCCGCCCCCTTTGCGGCTCTACGTCTCTGGCAGCGCGCCCCTGAGCCCCCAGGCCTTCGACGATTTCGGACGGCTTTTCGGGGAGCGTATCCTGGAGCGCTACGGGATGACCGAGACGATCATGAACCTTACCAATCCGTTCGACGGCGAGCGCAGGCCTGGTACCGTGGGGCACCCCTTTCCGGGCCAGGAGGCGCGGGTCGTGGACGTCAAGACACGCGAACTTTCGTCTGACGGGGAGACAGGGGAGATAGAGGTGCGCGGGCCCAACGTATTCCCCGGCTACTGGAACAGGCCGGATGCCACCGAGGAAAGCTTCGACGAAGATGGGTGGTTCGCCACAGGAGACCTCGGCTCGGTCGGCGAAGACGGCTACCTCACCATAAGCGGGCGGGCGAAGGAGTTGATCATCAGCGGCGGCTATAATGTCTACCCCCGCGAGGTCGAGGAGACCATAGAAGGTTGCCCCGGCGTCGCCGAGGTGGCGGTCGTGGGGCTGCCAGACGCCGAGTTCGGTGAACGCGTGGTCGCTGCCGTAGTTCGCGAAGATCCAGACCTCACAGCCGACGAGGTGATGAGCTTCTGCCGCGAGGACCTGGCCGGCTACAAGAAACCCCGCCAGGTCGTGTTAGTCGATGAGCTGCCGCGCAACGCCCTCGGTAAGGTGCTCAAACACAGGGTAAGGGAAGGACTCAACGAACCGGAGGAGTGAGGCTTGGACGCCACGCAGACCACCCGCGACATAATTGGGGAGATGGCCGCCGCCATGGAGGAAAACAGGCGGTACCTGACCAGGCTCGACTCTGAGATAGGGGACGGAGACCACGGCAACAACATGAACAGGGGTTTCAAGGCCGCGCTCGAAGGTCTGGATGATGCTGACCCCTCGACCCCTGCCGACGTCTTGAAGGCCGTGGCCATGACTTTGATCAGCAAGGTCGGCGGGGCAGCCGGCCCGCTCTACGGCACCGCCTTCCTGCGCGCCTCGACGGCGCTCTCGGACAAGGAGGAAGTCTCCGCGCAAGACGCTGCAGAAGCCCTCGAAGCCGCCCTCGGCGGCATAAAGCAGCGCGGCAAGGCGGAGGTGGGGGACAAGACTATCGTCGACGCTCTCCAACCGGCTGTAGAGGCCGCGAAGGAGGCCGCAGGCGAAGGAAGCGTGGCGGCGGTGCTAAGGGCGGCTGCCGGGGCCGCCAAAGAGGGGGCCGAGTCGACGGTGCCCCTGAGGGCGCGGAGGGGGAGGGCCAGCTATCTCGGGGCCAGGGCCGAGGGGCACCAGGACCCTGGTGCCACCTCAACGTACATGCTCCTTGACGCCGCGGCGCGGGCCGTGGAAGGATCCTCCTGATGGTCGGGATCGTGCTCGTCTCGCACAGCAAGGAGATCGCCGAGGGTACGGCTGAGCTGGTGTTGCAGATGGCTGGGGAGGTCGAGATCTCACCCGTCGGGGGCGACGCCGAAGGTGGGTTCGGCACGGACTCGGAGAGAATAGAAGCCGCCATACGCGGCCTCGAAGCCGACGAGGTGCTTGTGTTCATGGACCTCGGAAGCGCAGTGCTCTCCACGGAGACCGTGCTCGAGATGCTGCCTGAGGACGAGAGAGGGAAGGTCACCCTGGTCGACGCGCCCTTCGTCGAAGGAGCGTTCGCCGCCGGCGTCACGGCCTCGACCGGTGCGGACGCCGGCGAGTGCGTGGAAGCGGCGATGGAGGCCCGCAGCGAGCCGAAGCTGCAAGAGGGGTAGGGGCGCCGGGGGTTCTTCGTGTCCCCTGGTTCACGTTTAGCGGGGGGGTGCGAGGGTACATTCTGAGGGTAGAACGCGCATAGAAGGAGGTCACAAAGCATGGAGACCAATCGCGGCAGCGACGAGGGAATCCTCTCAGAAGAGATGACGGAGAGGCGCGAGGCCATCGTCGAGCTTCTCAAGACGGCGTACTTTATGGAGCTGGAAACGGTCATAAACTACGTCACCAACTCCGTAAACCCGGACGGTGTAAGGGCCCAGGAGGTCAAGGAGAATGTAGAGGAAGACATCCAGGAAGAGCTCGGGCACGCCCAGCAGTTTGCGGCCCGTATCAAGGAGCTTTACGGCGTGGTCCCTGGCTCGATGGAGTTCAAGGCGGTACAGGACAAGCTGCAGCCAGCCGAGAACCAGATAGACGTCGTACACGTTATAAAGGGTGTTATCGACGCGGAAGCCGGCGCCATCCAGCACTACACGCGCATCGTGGAGGAGACCGAGGAGGTCGACCCCGTCACGCAGGACATGGTCATAGGCATCCTGCACGATGAGCAGGGTCACATGCGCCTCTTCGAAGGTTTCCTTCGCGAGTACGAGGCGGAGGGGATGGCCTGAGCGCAGCCACCAGATAGGCCAATACGAAGGGGTCCGATCTGCATGGTCGGGCCCCTTCTCGTATCCTGGTATTTGTGCGGGCTGACGGCTGAGGTATAATCCGTCCCGTAACGGGATGGACAGACCTCACGCTAAACACCACCGGCGAAAACCCCGCGGCCAGAGCGCCGGTGGGCACGCGTAGAAGTGCCGGAGCCCCTCTTATCCTCGTTTAACCTCTTTGTGGCCCTGGTACTTGTGGGCCTGAACGCTTTCTTCGTCGCCGCCGAGTTCGCGCTGGTGCGCGTGCGCGAGTCGCGCATAGTGCAGTTGGAGCAGGAAGGCAGCACGCGGGCTACGGTCGTGCGCGAGACGCTTCGCGACCTCGATTCGTATCTCTCCGTGTGCCAGGTCGGGATCACCGTCGCCTCCCTCGCGCTTGGTTGGGTCGGCGAACCGGCCGTCTCGCACTTGATCCGTCCCCTGTTCGAAGCAGTCGGGATAACGAACGAGCGCGTGGTCGGGATCATCGCCGTCGCTTTAGGCTTCGTGGCCATAACCTACGCCCACCTCGTCTTCGGGGAGCAGGCGCCCAAGTACTTCTCGATCCAGAAGTCCGAGAGGGTGGCGCTCTGGATCAGCCGTCCACTGAACCTGTTCAGGCTGTTGCTCAACCCCGTCGTCTGGGTCGTCAACACCTCCACGAACTTTGTGCTGAGGCCGTGGGGCATCAGGCTCGGGAAGGAGATGGAGGCCCACTCCGAGGAGGAGCTCAGGATCATGATCTCCTCCTCGACCGCATCAGGTGTGCTCGAGCCCGAGGAGCGCGACTACCTCAACAACGTCTTCGACTTCGGGGACAGGGTGGCGCGTGAGATCATGGTCCCGAGGCCTGACATCGAGGCGATCGCGAGCGACGCCCCGCTCTCCGAGATGGCTGACGCCGCGGTCAACGGCCGCTACACCCGCTACCCCGTCTACGCGGAGGACCTCGACCACGTCCTCGGCGCCGCGCATGTCAAGGACCTCTTTAGGGCAGCCCGCGAGGACCCCGACGACTTCGACATAAGGTCCATACTCAGGGAGTGTCTGGTGGTCCCAGAGACCAAGCGCATCGAGGAGATCCTCAAGGAGTTCCAGATCCGTACGTTGCAGATGGCGATTGTTATAGACGAGTGGGGAAGCGTCGAGGGACTCATTACCATAGAAGACATCGTCGAGGAGATAGTCGGGGAGATCCAGGACGAGTTCGACGAGGACGAGCCGGCCATCGAGGAGATCGGCGCCGACCTCTACGCCGTCGACGGCCGCATCCCGATAATCGACGTGAACGACCGCTTCGAGATCGACCTCCCCCACGAGGACTTCGACACCATAGGTGGCTACATCCTCGGCTCCCTCGGACGCCCCCCCGAGACCGGTGATACCGTCGAGGCCGACGGCGTCACCATGCAGGTCAAGAGCGTAGACGGCCCCCGCGTCTCGACGCTCACCCTACAGAAGAACGAGGGTTCCTAGAGAGGCGCCTAACCGGCGGCTTCCCCGTCTGGCATCTCGCTGCGTACCTTCGCGCTCGATGCCTCGCGCGTGGCCTCTTCCTCCTCGCGCCGCGCCGCCCTGACCCCCTCGCCGTAGGATCCGTTCTGGGACTCGAGGAAAGGCTTGAAGAGATCTATGGGTACGGGCAGGATGATGGTGGAGTTCTGGTTGACGGCGATCTCACCCATCGTCTGAAACAGCCTCAACTGCAACGCCGTTGGGCTCTCCAGCCTGTCGGCGGCCTGCCTGAGGCGTTCGGAGGCCTGGTACTCGCCCTCGGCGGCGATGATCTTCGCTCGCCTCTCGCGCTCGCTCTCAGCCTGCCTAGCCATCGCTCGTTGCATGTTCTGCGGTATCTCTACGTCTTTCACCTCGACGACGCTGACCTTGATACCCCAGGGCTCCGTTTGCTCGTCTATGATGTTCTGCAGCTCTTCGTTTATCTCCTCCCTGTTGGTCAGGAGGTCGTCGAGGTTCTTCTGCCCAAGAATGCTCCGTAGAGTCGTCTGGGAGATCTGGCTGGTGGCGAGCACGTGGTTCTCGACTTCGAGGACACTCTTGTTTGGGTCTACAACCCGGAAGTAGATGACGGCGGTCACGCGGGCGGGAACGTTGTCGCGGGTTATGATCTCCTGCGGCGGGACCTCCATGGTTACGGTTCTGAGGTCGATCTTGACCATCCTGTCCGCGATCGGCAGGAGGAGGAAAAGGCCAGGCCCCTTGGGCCCTCCTTGTACCCTACCAACCCTGAAGATCACCCCCCGCTCGTACTCCTTGACGACCTTGATGGCGCTGACCAAGACCGAGACGACGAATATCGCGACGATCACCACCACGATGGCCGCGAATCCTATCCCCACCGTCTGCAACAAGCCGAAGGTTGCGTACACGAGAGATCCTCCTCTTATCCTGGGCTTCGAAGTCTACAGGCCAGCGGGATCGTAGCTCCCATCTACGGGCATCACTTGCACGGTCCCTAGATCGCCGAAACCCACCACGGTTACCTTGCGTCCCACGCCTACTGTGGGCTCGATGTCTTGCGCATCGTCCCTCTCGGGGGCATACGCCAGCACGGCCCGCCACCGCTCGCCGTGTACGAACACCCATCCTTCAGAGTTCACCCCCACGGGGCTTTTGACGGTGCCCACTTCGCCGATCATCCCCTCCTTGCCAGTAAGACCCGGCCTCCCTTTGGAGGCGCGCAAAGCACCCGATAGCCCGACGAGCACACCCCCCATGAGCACCGCGACGACCACGACTGCACCGAGCACTACGCCCGAGTAAGGGACGTCTGCCCACAGCAGCGCCAGGCCCCCGGCGAGTAGCATCACGATGCCCCCCGCGGTGAGCACCCCATGATTGGTCACGCTCAGGTCCACAATGAAGAGCACGATCCCTATCAGGATCAGAATCGACCCGACCACTGGAGATATCACCATCATCTGCAAACTGCCGGTTGGTCGGTCGATATATACACGAATGAAGGTCGCATGGTAAGCCTAAAGAGATTGTACCGCACACCGCGGCTACGGCTCGATACAACCCTGTTGCTCAAGACCTTCGCCGCCCCGGTAGCAAATGTTCCAAAAATATTCGGGCCGGTGAAGCCGCTCCTGTCAAGAGTCGGCGATCGCTAGCCCGTGCGACAAACGCTGATCGTGCCATAGCGCCAGCGTTTGCGGCTAGATGTCGGCCCTTCTCTTCATCGCTCCTTACCTCCTGGACGAGGTACAACGACACCCCGGTATTGTAGCACACATTACTAAAACTGGGCAGCGGCCCGCCTGGTGGCGGCGCGTCCCTCTATTTTGTTCTACCCTTACGAATCAAGGGAACCGAGAGAGGGGAGGGATCTATGATGGACCGCGAGAGGCCCGGCGCCTCTGACCTGGAAGGAAAGATTCCGGAGGCTTGGATCGGCCAGGAGGTGATGCTAGAGACCACGGAGGCCCTCTCGAGTGATCTGCGTGCCTCAGCCCCCGTCTACCTCGAGGACGTCAACGAGCGGGGTATCGTCATGCTGGTGACGCGGCACAAAGATCAAAGCCAGTTCTCACGTTACTTCTACCCCTGGAGCGTCGTTGGTTGGCTACGTCTTGCCGAGGAGGATGAGCGCGAAAAGTAGCCGTCGTTCGTCGCGCTGCCCGTGACGACGAAGCCGTAGCACGGGCCCGAACTCAGCGATGCGCTGACTCTATTGCTAGTATTGCGAGAATGTTCGAACGAGACACCTACAGGCATCCAGGTTCTTGACCGAGACGGAACGCAAGCACGGCATCGAAGCGCTGACGAGCGGGGCCATGGCCTCCGTATGGTCGTGGGTGCAGCAGAAGATCCCGGCCGGCGTCGAGGTCTTCGACGCCCACGCCCACATCGGTGCAGATGTGGACGGTCGTACGATGACCGCAGACGGTATGCGCGGCCTTATGGAGGCAGCGGGGGTCAAGAAGAGCATCGTCTTCCCCCTGAACGACCCGAACGCCCGCGACGATTACTCCGGGCCGAACGATGTAATCTGGAACGCCTACGAGGAGCATCCTTCCCTCTTCGTGCCCTTCTTCCGCCTCAACCCGCACCTCGACTACGACGGGGAGTTCGGGCGCTGCGTCGAGCGCGGCTTCATGGGCCTCAAGCTCCATCCCGTCTCGCAGAATTTCGAGCTCGACGACCCGAAGGTGATGCGCCTGCTCGGCATGGCGGCAGCGGTGGATCTGCCGGTCCTGATCCATACCGGGTTCGCCATGCAGCGTATCGTCGAGCCCCTCCTTCCAACGGTCGAGGCGCACCCCGAACTGCGTCTGATCCTTGGCCATACAGCGATGGTCGAGGTGCTCGCCGCCGCATACGCGTTCGAGAATCATCCCAACGTGATGTTCGAGACCTCTGTGGTGCAGGCGAAAGACCTGTACGAGCTCTGCTGCTCCGTCGACCCATTACGCATCTGCTTCGGGTCGGACATACCCTACGGGGACCTGCCTTCGACGCTGCACTCCATCCTGGCCGCGGCCGAGGCAGCGGGTGTGCCTGAGGCGGCCGTGCCGGGGATACTCTCGGAGAACATCAGGCGATGGTTTCCGTGAAGGCGGGGGAGAGGGCCGGCGCGGCGCTGAGGACGGCGCACCTGCTCAGGATCGACAGCTACATTGACTTCGCGACCCTCGCGATGTGGACCTCGAGCCCCAGGGTGGACGTCATGATCGGGATGGTCGAGGCGAGCCTGCGGGGCGGGAGCCCAGGCGGCGAGGACGACGAACTGCTCGAGAAACTACGCGCCCTCGTCAAAGAGGGGCGCGAGTACCTCTCCGAAGGCGACTTCCCGGTCGCGATGGGCCGGATGCGGGTGGCCCACGACCTGCTGTCCCTCCACATCATCCGTCTCTCCAATGAGTGACCCTACGATGGGCGACGCCGTCCTGCCCGAGGATTCGCCCCTCGTGGCCGTCAGGCGCGGCGGGCTCGTCGAGAGCATCCACCGCGGGCGCCTCGTCGTCTGCGATCCCGAGGGCGACGTGCTGGAGGCCGTGGGTGACCACGAGGCCTACATCTTTGCCCGCTCGGCGGCCAAGCCGTTCCAGGCCCTCCCGCTAGTCCTCTCTGGCGCCGCCGACGCGTTCGGGCTGACGGATAGGGAACTCGCCGTGGCCTGCGCCTCGCACAACGCTGAGGAGCCTCACCTCGCTGCCGTCAGATCCATCCTGAAGAAGGCCGGTCTGGACGAAGTCGACCTGCAGAGCGGCGCCCATCCGCCGATGTACGGGCCCGAGGCGGCGAAGCTGGCCCGCGGCGGCGAGGAGCCGCGTCCGATCCACGGCAACTGCTCGGGCAAGCACGCCGGCATGCTCGCCGTCTGCGTCCACGAGGGCCACGAGACCCTTTCCTATCGGGATCCAGGCCACCCGCTCCAGCGCTACATACTCGGGCTCATAGCCGAGGTCTGTGGCCTGCGCGAAGACGAGGTGCTGGTCGCCGGAGATAACTGCGGCGTCCCCGCCTTCGCCCTGCCGCTGCAAAGCTTCTCTAAAGGCCTCGCCCGTATCGCCACAGGCGAAGAATTGTCCGACGAACTTGCAGGTGCTGCCCTGCGTATCAGGGACGCGATGCGCGCCCATCCGTTCATGGTCGCAGGGACAGGACGGTTCGACACGGAGCTGATGGAGCGGATGAACCTCCTCGTCAAGGGCGGGGCCGAGGCCGTGCTCGCTGTCGGGAATCCGGAGGGTTGGGGCATGGCGCTGAAGATCTCCGACGGTTCGCAGAGGGCTGTGCGTCCCGCCGCGCTGGCCGCGCTCGGCGGTATGGGCATCGAGGTGGGTGGCGAGGGTTCTACCATGCGTGGGCTGCACGGCGAGGCGGTCGGTGGGATCCAACCTCTCATCTAGGGCCTTGCGATGAAGGACATGAACTACACGGAGCCGGACTGGCGGTGGGCCATAGTCCTCATCTTCGTCCGCAACCCCGGGTAAGGGCCTGGCGCCTTTACCATGAGCCTGTGAAGCTTACGACGGAGATACTCGAGGCCTGTTACAGGGCAGGCGCGTTCCCCATGGCCGATGCGTATGGGCGCATCGAGTTCTATCGTTCGGACCCGCGGAGCGGTCTCGAGTTCGAGGACCTGCACGTCTCCCGCTCGCTCGGGCGTGTGATCCGCAAGCAGGCCTACGAGGTACGCGTCGACGAGGACTTCGACGGCGTCATAAGGGCGTGCTCCGACAGGGAGGAGACCTGGATCAACGCAGGGATCATCGACGCATACGTCCGGTTGCACCGCGTAGGCAAGGCGCACAGCGTCGAAGCCTACTCCGACGGCGGGCTTGTCGGGGGACTCTACGGCGTCTCTCTCGGCGCGGCTTTCATGGGAGAATCTATGTTCACCCGCGCGAGGGACGCCTCCAAAGTCTGCCTGGTCCATCTGGTGGAGCGTTTGAAGGAGAGGGGCTTTGTCTTGCTTGACTGCCAGATACAAAACCCCCACCTCGCCAGGTTGGGGGCGCGTGAGATCCCCGAGATCGAGTACCTGCGTCGCCTGGAACACGCCCTGCGTCTGGAACGCACGTTCGTATAGAGGGCTGCTTTCCCGGATCGCCCCGCGCCGCGTGGTAAGCTTGCCCCATGGATATACGACACATCGACATCGATTGGAAGCCCGAGCTGGAGCGGCCGGTTCTCATAGCCGGCTTTACGGGCTGGAACGACGCCGCAGACGCGGCCAGCGTCGCCGTCGGGGCCCTCGAGAACTCGTGGGAGGCGCGGCGGTTCGGCGGCTTCGACGGCGAGGAGTTCTACGACTTTCAGACCACGCGGCCACAGGTCAAGCTGGTCGACGGTGTGACGCGGGAGATCGAATGGCCCGAGAACGCGCTCTCCGCGACGCAGGCGAGGCTCGACGCCGCAGGCGGCCGTGGGGCCGTCTTGTTAAGCGGACCCGAGCCTAACTTCAGGTGGCGCACATTCTCCGCTGCGGTCGTCGAACTCGCCAGAGCGTTGGACGTAGAGCTCGTTGTGACGATGGGCGCGCTGCTCGCCGACGTGCCGCACTCGCGTCCCGTCTCGGTCGCGGCCAACTCCCAGGACTCCTCCCTCGTCGAATCTCTCGGCCTCTCCGCCTCGCGCTACGAGGGCCCGACGGGTATCACCGGCGTCCTGCACCGCGTGTGCGCCGACGCGGGCCTGCCCTCGGCCAGCTTCTGGGCTTCGGTCCCGCACTACCTGCCCGCTGTCCCTTCGGCACCGGCGGCACTCGCCCTCCTCGACAAACTCTCTGGATTGCTCGCCATGGAGGTGGATACCGCCGACCTCGAAAGCACGGCCGAGACTTATCAGGAGCAGGTCTCCGTGGCCGTCTCCCAGGACTCCGACCTCTCCTCCTACGTAAAGATGCTCGAAGAGCGCTTCGACTCGCAGTTGGAGCAGGGCCCGCGCGACCTGCCCACGGGTGACGACCTGGCCCAGGAACTGGAAGGCTTCCTCCGCGAACAACGCCGCGAAGAAGAATAGGCTTCAGCCTGATGCCTGTTACCTGAAACCTCTATTAGATCAGCGCCAGCACGAAGATGATGATGCTGGCCAGCCCTAGCAGCCCCTGCGCGATGGCTGAGGCGAGGTAGCCGATCATGACGCCGCCGGCCGCCCGCGAGGCGCGGCGCCAGTCGGAGCTTGCGGCGTTCTCTCGTTCCTGGTCGCCGTGCCGTTCTCGTCTGAGGTATTCGCCGATGAAGACGCCGGCGATGGTGCCCAGGATGAGGCCGAAGAGGGAGCCGATGCCGAGGAAGAGTAGTCCCACGAGCGCGCCGGCTATGCCTCCCACTGCCCCTCCCACGGTGCCCCAGTTGCTCGCCCCGAAGCGGCGGGCGCCGTAAGTGGTTGCGAAGAAGTCGGCGATGAAGGCGAGCGCGGCCAGGACGAACAGGATCACGAGGACCACCGTCCCGACGGACTGGAAGTCCGTGAGAATGGCGTAGAGCAGCGCCGACAGGAAGATGAGCGTGACGCCTGGCAGACCCGGAACGACGCTTCCAATGAGTCCCACGAACATCAAGACGAGGGTTAGGGCCAGCAGCGGGCCTTCTACGTTGCTCATACCTTAGGGCGAGATGAGGGGTAGGGCCTTCTTCTTTTTCAGCGCCGCGTTGAGGCTACCGGGTTTGTAGCCGGCCAGGTCGAGGGTGACGTAGAGGAAACCTGCGTCGATGAGCTCGGCGGAGATCTCCTCCCTCATGGCAAAGGCGCGTTCGAGCTCCTTGGGCCCCACTTCGAGGCGGGCTATTTCCCCGTGGTGCCTGACGCGGACCTGCATGAAGCCCTCCCTACGCAAGAACTCTTCGGCGCGGGCGACCTGGGAGAGCTTCTCTGGTGTGATCTCCTGCCCGTAAGGGAAGCGGCTCGATAGGCAAGCGAGCGCGGGCTTGTCCCACGTCGGCAAATCGAGGTATTTCGCCATCTGGCGTACCTCTTCCTTGCTCATGCGTGCTTCGGAGAGTACGGAGACGACCCCGAGCTCCCTTGCGGCCTTTCTGCCAGGACGGTAGTCGCCCTCGTCGTCCTTGTTGGCCCCGTCGACGACGCAGGCGTAGCCCTTCTCCTCGGCGAGCTTCGCCAGGTCGGAGTAGAGCGTGCTCTTGCAGAAGTAGCAGCGGTTGGTGGGGTTGCTTGCGTAGTTCGGGTCGTCGAGCTCGCGGGTGTTCACGATGAGGTGCTCGACCCCGAGGGACCCGGCGAACTCGCGCGCCAGGTCGAGCTCAGACGGCAGGTAGGTCTCGTTGTTCGATGTGACGGCGAGGACCCTGTCTTTCGGGAGTGCACGCGCCGCCACGGCGAGGGCGAGCGAGGAGTCGACCCCGCCGGAGAACGCGACGAGCGCGCTTCCGTATGGAACGATTATCTCCTCCAGCTCCGCGAGCCTCTTCTGCTTGGTGTCGGTCGCGACGGGGTTCATCCACACGTCCTCTCTATACCGCATTTCGTTCGGAGAGCCAATCGATCACGTCTTCGGCGTTCTTGCCAGGCGGGAACACAGGATAGAACACTTTGCGTACTTCTCCGTCCTCGACGATCATGGTCAGGCGCTTTATGAGCGCCATGCCTTCGGCCTCGAAGGTCGGCAGACCGAGGGCTTCTGCGAATTCTAGCTTCTCGTCGCTCAACAGCCCGAACGGGAGACGCAACCGTCCGGCGGCCTCGCGCTGGTAGGCGGTGTCCTGGGTACTGAGGCCGAAGACACTTGCCCCGAGGTTCAGCAGCTCCGTGTGGTGGTTTCGGAAGGCACAAGATTGGGGCGTGCAGCCACGGGCGCCTGGGATCTCGTCCCACCCCGCCGGAAGGTCCCGATCCGGCCTCCCCGTAAGCGGGTAGCAATACACGACCGTAGTTCCAATAAGGGCGGAGAGATCAACAGGGTCGCCCGATGTTTGGGTCAGGCTCATTGGTGGAAGCCGTATCCCTGGCAGGTGGTCGCAGGCGCCGTCGTCTGTTGGCTCGGGCAGGCCTTCGGGGATCTCGTGGATGTCGGGGCCCATCAGGCTCTCTCCAGGACGACGGCGGCGTTGTGGCCGCCGACGCCGAGGTTGGCACAGAGGGCGGCCTCGAGGTCTGGCGCCTCGCGCGGGTCGTCGACGACGTAGTCGAGGTCGGCGCAGCCCTCAGCTACTTTCGTAAGATTCCTCATCGCGGGGATCGTACGCTCCTTGATGGCAAGGGCGCAGACAGCCGTCTCCACGGCCCCACTCGCGCCGAGGGAGTGGCCGAGCGTGGATTTCGTCGCTGAGACCCTGACGTCAGGGTTGATGGCGGCCATCGCCTGCGACTCGGGGCCGTCGCCCGCGACGGTGCCCGTTCCGTGCGGGTTTATGTAGCCGATCTGCTCCCTTTCCAGCCCGGCGTCGGCGACCGCGAGTTGCATGGCCCGCATGATACCGAGGCCTTTGGGGTCAGGGTCTGTGAGGTTGTAGGCGTCTGTGGTACGCCCGACGCCTGTGATCTTCGCGTATGGCGCGGACCCTCGCCTTTCGACAGACTCGGCGCTCTCAAGGACCATAACGGCCGACGCCTCGCCGATCACGAAGCCTGCGTGGTCGACGTCGTAAGGCCTGCATGCCCCTTCAGGGTCGTCGTTGCGCCTGCTCATCGCGCGCATCGCGATGAACCCGGCGACTATTACGGGCGCCAGGCTCGCCTCGGAGGCGCCGCAGAGCACGATGTCGGCGTCGCCGCGCCTTATCAGGTCGTAGCCCAGGCCCATCATGTCAGTGCCGCACGTACAGGCGAGCGCGCCACAGATCGAAGGTCCCTGCACGCCGAGCTGTATCCCAACGTGGGCAGCCGCTGAGTTTGGCATGATCTTGGTCACGGCGAAGGGGTTTACGCGCGATGGTCCCTTGCTGTCTATGGTCGCCTGGGTGCTCTCCATGCTGCTGACGCCCCCGATGCCGCTGCCGAGGATCAGGCCAACCTTCTCCGGCTCCTGGTTGAGCACGTCCCATGCCCCAGCGTCTTCCAGGGCTAGCTTGGCCGAGGCGAGCCCCATCTGCCCGAAACGGTCGGTGCGTGCCGCCACCTTCCTGTCCATAAAGCTCTCAGGGTCGAAGTCCGAGCACTCGGCGGCGATCGTGACGTCGAAACCCTCAGGGTCGAAGAGGGTTATGGGACCTGCCCCGCTCTCGCCCGCCAGCAACGAGCTCCAGAACTTCTTGCGCCCGATCCCTATGGGGGTCACCACGCCGATCCCCGTTATGTAAGCCTCCGGGCGCCTGTCCGCCATCTAAGCCCCCTAGTTACTGTAAAGTCCGTCGAACTACGAATCTTAGCACCAGAGTCCCCTCTCGACTCCACAGCGGCGTGGCCGACCCCCTTCGCGGGCTTCGCCTGTGCTATAACCCTCATGGATGAGCCCGAGGAGCGAGCATTGATCTTCTACGCCGCGATGGTCCTCTTTCTTGCAAACTTCGCGCTTGGCATACTGGTCCAGTTTCGCGTCGTGGATACGAAGCCTTTCCGCTGGCTCCACCACGCCCTCTTCTTCGCTGCCTTCGCCTCGGCCGCCCTGGCCGCCGGCGTCGGATTTCTGCAAGACGCACCCTACCGCTGGGTGCTCTTGCCCGTTCTGGTCCTCTTCGTCGTGCTACCGCGAATCAGGGCTGGGACGCCTGGGCATGCCGCGCTCGCAAGCGGGGCCCTGATCCTCTACGTTGCCGGCTTCGTATGGATGCTTTAGGAGGCTGACTTGGATTTCCTTGAGGTCCTCAAGAGACGCAGGACCACGAACGGTCCTTTCCTGCCCGACCCCGTGACCCTCGAGCACCAGCGCCTGCTCGTCGAGGTCGCCGCGATGGCCCCTTCCCATTTCAACAGCCAGCCCTGGCGTTTCGTGCTCGCCGACGACCGCGAGACGATCGAAGAGGTCGCCAGAATAAGCGGCGAGAGCATGACCAGGCTCCTCGAAGAGGGAACTTTCTGGAAGCGCTACAGGCCCTACTTTCGCTTCTCGGAGGCCGAGATGGAGGAGAAGCGCGACGGCATACACTTCGACCAGATGCCCGCCGTCCTCAAACCTTTCTCGCGCCAGATCTTCTCGAACACGGGCCAGGCCGTGATGAACCGCTTCGGCGTCCCGAGGACCCTGGGTGAAGACAACAGGAAGCTCGTCGCGGGCTCGCCTCTCCTGCTCGCCGTCCTCCTCGACAAGACCGAGTACCGTCCCGGTGAGCTCTCCTGCTTCTACTCCATCTTCGGGATGGGGGCCGCCGTCGAGAACGTCTGGCTCACAACGACGGAGCTCGGCATGGGCATCCAGTTCGTCTCGACACCGATGGAGATCCCCGAGAACTGGGAACGGATGAAAAACCTCTTCAGGGTCCCCGACGACCTGGAATTGATGGCCGTCTATCGGCTAGGTTACGTTCCCAAAGAGCAGCGGCGACCCACGATCGACTGGTCCAGCCGCCAGCGCAAGCGCCTCTCACAGTACGTCTTTCGCAACACCTGCGAGACGCCCGAACCGGACCCCGAGATGGCCTCGGAGCAGGCAACAGGGACGCGGTCAGGAGAGCTATGATCGGACGCAATCCAGGAATTCTCTCCGTCGCCACCGCCCTGCCACCCTATCGGGTCGGCCAGGAGGAGGCGAAGAGGTTTGCCAGGAGCATGTTCTCGCGCAGGGACGGCGACTTCGAGCGCCTGCTCCCGATCTTCGACAACGTCAACGTCGATAACCGCCACTTCTGCGTGCCCGTGGAGTGGTTCGAACGGGACCACAGCTTCCCCGAGAAGAACGCCCTGTACGTCGAGCACGCCCTCGACCTCTCCGAGAAGGCCGCAAGAAGGGCGCTCGACAGGGTGGGGGTTGGGCCTGAGGAGGTCGGTGCGATCTTCTTCGTCTCCACGACCGGTTTCTCGACGCCGTCCCTCGACTCGAAGTTGATCTTCCGCCTCGGCCTCTCCGAGCATACGCGCCGCGTCCCGATCTGGGGTCTCGGTTGCTCGGCTGGGGCCGCTGGCATCGCCCGCGCCGCGGAACACGCCCGCCTCTACCCGGAAAAGCTGGTCCTTCTCGTCGCGGTCGAGCTCTCGGGCCTCACCTTCCAGCGGGGCGACCGCTCGAAGAGCAACCTGATCTCCACAGCCCTCTTCGCCGACGGCGCCGCCGCCGTGCTACTAGGAAACGCTTCAGGGCCAGAGATACTCGGGGGCTACAGCACCACCTGGCCGGGCACCGAAGACGTGATGGGCTGGGACCTGGTCGAGACGGGCCTGAAGGTGCAGCTCTCCAGGAGCGTCCCTACCATCGTGCGCGAGAAGTTCCGCGACAACCTGGAAGATGCCTGCATCTCTCTCGGCCTCGACTTCGACGAGTTGAAACACTTCGTGCTCCACCCCGGTGGCTCCAAGGTCCTCGACGCCTTCGAGGACGTACTCGGCCTGGAAACTGGCGGTCTCACTACCAGTAGGGACGTGCTGCGTGAATGCGGCAACATGTCAAGCGTCACGGTCCTCTTCATCCTGGAGCGATTCCTCGAAAGCCGCGAGTTCGCGGAGGGCGACCTCGGCGTGCTCTCAGCCATGGGACCGGGATTCTCCGCGGAGCACGTGTTTTTCAGATGCTGACGGCCTGTGGCCGCCAGCATCTGAGGCTTCAGGTTTTTGTGTTGGGTCGGAGGGTGCGTTGAACGTCTTGTTGCTTGTTGTGGGCGTAGCGCTTGTCGCTGTTCAGCGCTTGATCGAGCTCTTCTACTCGCGGCGGAACGAGCGCCGGCTTCGGGCTCGGGGTGCGATCGAGCGTGGCGCTGGGCACTATCCTGTGATGGTGGGTATCCATGTTCTGTGGTTGGCATCTACGCTCGTCGAGGGCCTTCTGCGCGGGCCCGAGCCACCCGTGTGGTGGCCCTTGCCGCTTGCGGCGTTCCTGCTCGTCCAGCCTTTGCGGTACTGGGTGATCCTTACTCTGGGGATGAACTGGAACACGAGGATACTCCTCGTGCCAGGCAGCAAGCTCGTAAGGAGTGGACCGTACCGTTACTTCCCCCATCCCAACTACGTCGTAGTTGCCGTGGAAGTACTGACCTTTCCCCTCATCTTCGGAGCCTGGATCACCGCGATCGTATTCTCGTTACTGAACGCCGGGCTTCTCTTCGTACGTATCCGAACAGAGAACCGGGCGCTTGGAGATCTGGCAGGCTAAGATAAAGTCAGTCAGCCCTTTGCTGAAACCTGCCGACCGAAGGGAGGCAACTTGCTTGATCTCAAATTCATTCGAGAGAACGCGCAAGCCGTCGAGGATAACTGCAGGAACCGAGGCGTCGAGGCCGACGTTGGCCTTGTCGTCGAGTTGGCTGACCGCCGCTCGGTCCTCATCCAGGAGTTGAACGAACTCAAGCAGCGCCAGAACCAGATGGCGAAGAGCATTGGCGGTGAGCGCGACGAAGAGGCGCGTGGAAGGCTCATCGAGGAGTCGCGGGCCCTGAAGGAGCGACTGCCTTCCAAAGAGGAAGAACTACACGAGGTCGAGGGGAGGTTGAGGGAAGAGCAGTTGAAGATCCCCAACATGACCCACCCCGACTCGCCCATCGGCAAAGACGACACCGAGAACGTCGAGATCAGGCGCTGGGGTGAGATCCCGGACTTCTCCTTCGGCCCGAAAGACCACGTAGAGATCGGCGATGCCCTTGGGATCATAGACTTCGACGCCGGGGCGAAGACGACTGGGAGCAAGTTCTACTTCCTGCGCGGCGACGCCGTGCTGTTGGAGCTGGGCCTGATCCGCTACGCGATGGACATCTTGATGGAGCGCGGGTACCAGCCGACCATAACGCCAGACCTGGCACGGGACCAGATGTTGGTTGGGACGGGGTTCATCCCGCGCGGGCCCGAGACCCAGATCTACTCTGTCGAAGACTCTGACCTCTCCCTGATCGCGACAGCCGAGATCACACTCGCGGGCCAGCACGCTGAAGAGATCGTCGACGAGACAGATCTCCCCCTGCGCTACGCCGGCCTCTCCCACTGCTTCCGCACGGAGGCCGGCTCGCACGGCCGCGCCAGCCGCGGCCTCTACAGGGTCCACCAGTTCACCAAGGTCGAGATGTTCGCCTTCACCACGCCGGAAAGCTCAGAAGCCATACACGACGAGATGGTCGAGATAGAGGAGCGCATCTTCCAGGGCCTTGGCCTACCCTACCGCGTCGTAGACATCTGCACCGGCGACCTCGGCGGCGCGGCCTACCGCAAGTACGACCTCGAAGCCTGGATGCCCGGCCGCGAGGACTTCGGCGAGGTGACGAGCACCTCCAACACCACCGATTACCAGGCCCGCCGCCTCGCGATCCGGTACCGTAAAGAAGGCGGAAGGCCCCAACTCCTGCATACACTAAACGGCACGGCCCTCGCCATCAGCAGGGCCCTGATCTCACTCCTCGAGATCTGCCAGCAACAGGACGGCTCCGTCATCCTCCCGAAAGCCCTCGTCCCCTACGTTGGCAAGGAACGCCTGGAAGCCCAGAAGTAACTCGTGTCGGCGTCGCGAGTATCCTCTTATAGACGACACCGCTAGCCCACGTGTTCCTCGAAAATTTGACCTATCATTAAACAGCGATCAGCAAGAAGCGAAAAAAGCTGAAAGCGAGGCCGCAGGCCGAAGCGTTGCTGACAAGCGACCAAAGGGAGCGTGCTGACAAGGCGCCAGAGGCGCCGTGCTGACAAGCGAAGCCCGACAGGGCGAAGCGTGCTAAAACACAGAGAGGAGTCGTCCATGACCGAAGCGGTCGAGAAGCTGGTCAAGAAGAGTGAGGACCCGAGCAAGTGGTATCTGCAGCTCGTGCGGATGGCCAAGCTCGCGGATTACGGGCCCGTGCGGGGGACTTTCGCGATAAGGCCTTACGGGTTCGAGATCTGGGAGCGTGTCCAGCGCGACCTCGACGACCGCTTCAAGGCGACAGGCCACAGGAACGCCTACTTCCCGCTGCTCATCCCCGAGAGCTACCTCAAGAAGGAGGCCGACCACGTCGAGGGGTTTGATCCCGAGCTAGCGTGGGTGACGATTGGGGGTAGGGAGGAGCTCGAGGAGCGGCTCGCGATCCGTCCTACCTCAGAGAGCATTATCTGCGATTTCTACAGGAACTGGATCCAGAGTTACAGGGACCTGCCCGTCCTCATAAACCAGTGGTGCAACGTCCTGCGCTGGGAGAAGGTAACCAGGCCTTTCCTGAGAACTGCCGAGTTCCTCTGGCAGGAGGGACACACCGTCCACGCAACGGCCGAAGAGGCGCGCGAGGAGACCCTGCGGATGCTTGGCGTCTACAGGGATTGCTTCTACGAGGCGATGGCGATTCCGGTCCTCACGGGCGCGAAGAGCGAGTCAGAGCGCTTCGCTGGGGCCGTCGAGACCTACACCTGCGAGGGCCTGATGGGCGATGGGCGCGCCCTGCAGGCGGCGACCAGCCACGACCTCGGGCAGAACTTCGCCCGCGCCTTCGACATCACTTTTCTCGACGAGAACCAGGACAGGGTCCACCCCTACCAGACCTCGTGGGGCTTCTCCACGCGTACTATCGGCGGTTTGATCCTGGTTCACGGCGACGACAGGGGCCTGAAGCTACCGCCCAGAATAGCGCCTACCCAGGCGGTCGTGGTCCCGATCTGGCGCGGCAAGAACAAGGGCGAGGTGCGCCGCGAGGCGGAGGCACTTTACGAGGAGTTGAATGACGCCGGACTGCGCATGGAAGTGGACCTCGACGAGGAGCACTCACCAGGCTGGAAGTTCAACGAGCACGAGCTCAGGGGCGTCCCCGTTCGCGTCGAACTGGGCCCAAAGGACATAGAGAAGGAGCAGGCCGTACTGGTGCGCCGCGACACGGGAGAGAAAGAGTTCGTGGACCGCAAGGAGTTGTCCGGCAGGCTACAGGGACTGATGGGGGAGATCCAGGCGAACATGCTCAGCCAGGCTGAGACCTTCCGCGAAGAGAATACCAGGCGGGCCGAGAGCTACGAGGAGTTCAGGGAGATTATCGCCCGGAAGCGCGGCTTCGTCGTCGCCCCCTGGGATGGCACGGAAGAGACGGAGCAGAAAATAAAAGAGGACACGAAGGCCACGATTCGGCTCCTCCCCTTCGAGCGTGAGGAGGGTAAGGACCTCATCTCAGGCAAGCCTGGCCTGACGGCGGTCTTCGCCCGGGCTTACTGAGGAGCGGGCACGATCGCGAGGACAAACCGCTGCAGCGCTGGGGAGACTCCGCACTGGACGACTGATAGCAAGGCCGACTGGGCGGCAGTGCTTTCGGGCTGCGGCCGCACGCCTGGTCCCTCTCACCTCCGTCATTCCCGCGAAGCTTGTCCCCGCGAAAGCGGGGAGTGGGAATCCACGGGTAGCAGAAGACGTGGGTCTGCGCGGTGGCGGGCCCGCCGTGACGTTGCCAGGCGACCGAACCTGGTGTGACCGTGTAAAATTCGTGGCGTCGAACAAACGAGGAGGGGGACTCCGTGGGATCTCTACGTGCGGTTTGGTCGCGGCGAATTATAGGATTGCGGGTGGTGTTGTTGGTGGTCGCCGTGGCGGCGGGGGGCTGGCTCGCGCTGGCGGCCGGCCTCTCTGGGGCCGGGGCCAAGGGCTACTCCGCGTACTCAGATCCGCAGAAGCCGGTGCTCTCCTACTTACTCTCAGACGATCGGAACGTCGAAGAGCTCCAGAAGGAGTTCGGCCTGAGCGACGAACAGGTGCAGGAGATCCTCGCCGTCGTTCGCGGGGAGAACAGCGTGCTCTCCGAAGAGTACGAGGAGAGCGATCGGATCATCGAGGCCAACGAAGGGGCTTCCAGGACAGAGATAAAGAGCAAGATCGCCGCTTCCGATTTCGACGAGAAGGTAAAGCAGGCCGTAGCCAAAACCAAATCGGAGTTGGGGAAACGTCTGCCGAAGGGAAGGGCCGATGATCTCGGCTCGTGGGTAGACGAGCAGTGGCAGGCGGAGACCGCGGAGTACACGGCCACCAGCGAGACCACCTACCAGGTCTCATCCACGGGCTATTCGTGCCGGGTGTGGATGTCCTATTACAGGGGGAACACCAGGTACGAGGTGGCCCTCCCGCACCAGAAAGTCAAGTTCAGCGGCGGGCACAGGGTCAGGATCACCGACGTCAGAAAGGGGACGAGCGCGTGGGCCCCCGTAAAGGAGACCGGGCCCTGGAATACGCGAGACGATTACTGGCGGTCCAGGTTGGACAGGAGCATGTGGAACGACCTCCCCAGGTGCCTACCCGAAGCGGAGGCCGCCTTTTTCGACAACTACAATAGGGGTGAGGACCAGTTCGGAAGGGAAGTAGGGAATCCGGCGGGGGTCGATATCACGCCCGCCGTAGCCCGCCGCATGGACGTGTGGAGGAAGATCCAACGCCTCGGGCTTGTCAAGGTCCGCGTCCATTACCCCTGGGTCAGGCGCTAAAGAGGCATCAGGCTACAGCTTTTCCGCTCCGCCGGGGGCTGCTCTTGACGGCGAGACCTGGGGTAGGTTAGCATCCCCTGGCGCGAACTCGCATCGAGAGCGGTGGAGGGAACTGGCCCGGAGAAACCGCGGCAACCGGCGACACGCGAGGTGCCAAGTCCAGCAGGGCGATCATTGCCGCCCTGGAAGATGTGGGGAGAGGCGGGCAGCCTCTTCTACAGAGCGGGTTGCGCGAGAGGCGTTACGCCGAAGGCGTAGAACCCGACCGAGAGGAGGCTACATTACTGCCGAGTATGACACTAGACCAAGGGGCCGGCGCTAGCCACGCTCCGGCCCGACAGGGCAAGACTCATCACCCCATAGGCTCGTTCGAGCCGGAACTCGGGGGGAACCTTCGAGAGGTCACCCTGGCCTACGAGGCCTGGGGCGAGTTGAACGAGGCCGCCGATAACGCGGTGCTCCTCGTCCATGCCCTCACCGGGGACTCGCACGCCGCGGGAGGACCTTCCGAAGAGCACAGGCGCGGCGGATGGTGGGAACCGATGGTCGGGCCGGGGCTCCCCGTTGACACCGAGAAGTACTTCGTCATCTGTTCCAACGTGCTCGGGGGTTGCTCCGGCAGCACGGGGCCTGCCTCCATCGAACCGGGGACGCGGCGGCCCTACGGGATGCGCTTTCCCGTCGTTACGATCAGGGACATGGTGAGGGCGCAGAAGCGCCTGCTCGACTCGTTGGGCGTACAGAAGCTCGCCCTCGTAGCGGGCGGGTCCATCGGCGGACAGCAAGCTCTGGAGTGGGCCGTCGAGTTTCCCGGCTTCGTGGAGAAGGCCGTGCCCGTTGCGGCGACGGGGGCCCTGGGGCCGCAGGGGATCGGGATGAGCGAGCTGGGACGGCGCGCGATTATGGCCGACCCCGACTGGCAAGACGGAGACTACTACGGTACGGGAAAGAGGCCAGATAGTGGGCTCGCCATCGCCCGCATGGCAGGGATGATGACCTACCAGAGCTCCGCCGGGCAGTGGGAGAGGTTCGGCCGCAGGCCCGCTGGACGCCCCGCGCTCCACACCGAGCTCGGTGGCAGGTTCGAGGTCGAGAGCTACCTCCACTACCAGGGACGCGAGCTGACGGGCCGCTTCGACGCCAACTCCTACCTCTACCTATCGAGGGCGATGGACCTCTACGACGTGGCGCAGGGCTACGGGTCCGAGGAAGAAGCGTACTCTCGTATCCAGGCCGAAGTACTCTTCGTTGGCATCACGAGCGACTGGCTCTTCCCCGCCGCCGAGGTAAAGGATACGGTAGAGAAGGCGAGGAAAGCGGGAGCCCATGCCCACTACGCAGAAATAGACACGAAAAGCGGCCACGACGCCTTCTTGAAAGACTGGAAAGAATTAGGAGAAGCGATACAACCACTCATAACCAAGAACTGATGCCTGAGCGACCGAAGGGAGCGACAATGACAGACCAGCAGATCCAGGAGCGCGACTACGGGTTCGACACCATGGCGTTGCACGCAGGGCAGGAGGTCGACCCGGCCACGACGGCGCGGGCGGTCCCTATCTACCAGTCGACCTCCTACGTCTTCAACGACGCGGACCACGCGGCGAACCTCTTCTCGCTCGCCGAAGAGGGCAACATCTACACCAGGATCATGAACCCGACGACCGACGTCTTCGAGAAGCGGGTGGCCGCGCTGGAGAAGGGCGTAGGCGCCCTCGCGACCGCCTCGGGCCAGGCCGCCCAGGCGCTCGCGATCCTGAACATCATGGGGGCTGGGGATGAGATCGTCTCAGCGGCGGAGCTCTACGGCGGCACCTACAACCAGTTCCACTACACCCTACCCAAGGTCGGTATCGACGTGAAGTTCGCCGACTCCAGGGACCTCGACGCTATGCGCGGCGCGATCACGGACAGGACGAAGGCCGTCTACGCCGAAACCGTCGGTAACCCGGCGCTGAACACCCTTGACATCGAGGGGGCTGCGGCGGTGGCCCACGACGCTGGCGTCCCGCTCATCGTCGACAATACGCTGCCATCGCCCTACCTGGTAAACCCGATCGAACACGGGGCTGACATCGTCGTCCACTCGGCGACCAAGTTTATCGGGGGGCACGGCACGTCCATCGGCGGCGTCATAGTGGACGGCGGCAACTTCCCCTGGGACAACGGTAAGTTCCCCGGCTTTACGGAGCCAGACCCTTCCTACCACGGGTTGGAGATCTACCCGACCCTGGGGGAGCTATCGTTTATCCTGAAGGCCCGCGTCCAGATGCTGAGGGACTGGGGCCCGGCCCTTAGCCCGTTCAACAGCTTCCTGTTTTTGCAGGGCCTGGAGACGCTCCCCTTGAGGATGGAGCGCCACTCGACGAACGCGCAGGACGTCGCCGAGTTCCTGCGGGACCATCCAAGGGTCACCTGGGTGAACTACCCAGGCCTGGAAGACCATCCTTCGCACGAGGTGGCTGCGAGGTACCACAGGGAGGGGCTCTTCGGCGCGATCCTCGGCTTCGGTATCGACGGCGGCCTCGAGACGGGCAAGCGCTTTATCGACGGGCTGCAGTTGCACAGCCTGCTCGCGAACGTGGGCGACGCGAAGAGCCTGGTCATACATCCGGCCTCGACGACCCACTCGCAGCTTTCCGTTGACGAGCAGAAGTCGACCGGCGTCACCGACGACTACGTAAGGCTCTCCGTCGGCCTCGAGTCCATCGACGACATCCTGTACGACCTCGATACAGCCCTGAACGGGGCGTGAGCCGTTTGGAGAGACCCCTCGTCATAAAGTTCGGGGGAAGTTCGGTCGGGGGCGGCGCCGAGTTCGTCCGCGCCGCCCGCATCGCTGCCGAGGCCGCCGGCGAGAGGCCCGTGGCCGTCGTCGTCTCGGCGATGAGCGGCACGACGGACACCCTGCTCGGCTACGCCAGGATGAGCTCGGGTTGGGTTAGGCAGACCCTCAAGCAGGGGTCGCACGAGGCCTCCGTCGCCGAGCTCAGGCGCGCGCTAGCCGACAGGCACCTCAGCGCGGCGCGCGAGGTCGTGGAGCAGAAGCGCCTGCCCGAGGTGGAAGGGCGAATAGTGGACCTTATCGGCGAGCTCGAAGAGGCTATCGAGGCCCCCTCCGAGAACCTCAAAGCTCGCAGGGATGAGATCGCGGTCTACGGAGAGCGCCTCTCAGCGGAGATACTCGCCGGCGCCATCAGCGCCAGGGGCGCTCAGGCCGCCGCCGTCGAGGCCGATCCCATAGCCACAGACGCAAACTTCGGGGAAGCGGAGGTAGATCCAGCACAGACGCGCGAGAACGCGGCCCGCTTCGTCTCACCGCTCCTACAGAGGGGCCTCGTGGCTGTCGTGCCAGGATACGTCGGGCGCTCACCGGGGGGGCTGCCGACCACGCTAGGCAGGGGAGGCTCTGACCTCTCTGCGACGGTGCTCGGAAGGGCGCTCGGCTCAGGGGAGGTCTGGATCATGTCCGACGTGGACGGCGTTCTCGATGCGGACCCGCGCCTGGTTCCTGGCGCCTCACTTATGCCGCGCCTCTCGTACAGGGAGGCCGGCGTCTTCGCTGGCCTCGGCGCGAAGGTCCTGCATCCCAGGACCATGGAGCCGGCCGAGGAGGCAGGCATCGAGGTCTACGTACGCAACACGTTCGCGCCAGAGGGTGCGGGCACACAGGTTGCGGGCTTCGACCCGGGCGCCGGCGTGCGCTGTGTCGCCCTGCGCCAGAACGTTGCCATGGAGATCCCTTGTACCGACGGCCGTGAGGGGCGCGCGGCGATGGTCGTGTGTATCGGCTCGCCTGAGGAGGAAGATCTGGCGCGCGGCAGGCGCTGCCTGCGCGAGGGCGGCATCCCCGTGCAGCACTTCGGCATAGCCGCCGCCGGGCTCGTGTTCGTCGTTGCCGCTGACGTGGGCCTCGATGCCCTGCGGGCGTTGCACGAAGGCCTGATCCCACCTACAGGAACATTAGCCGGCGAAGAGGTGGCGTGAGACGGCTGGAGATAGTCCAGCTCGGCCTCGGCCACGTGGGGCGGGCCGTCGCCCAGATCGTCCTCGAAGAGCGCAAGCGATGGCTCGAGGTCCACGGTATCGACGTTAGGTACCGCGCCGTCTCTGACACCTCGGGCGCGCTGGTCGGCGAGGAGCTGCTGCCGAGGGCGATACGCCTCAAGGAGGAAGGCGGCAGGCTCGCCGAGCTTGGCGTCGAGTCTCTCGAAGACGTGCTTGGGACTGAACCAGAGCCAGGCTTCACGCGGGTCGTCGTTGACGTTGCCGTGCACGGCGGCACCTTCGACCTAGACCTCATCGGGATAAGGGGAGGGGCTTTCCTCGTTCTCTCCAACAAGGGGCCGCTCTCGGGCAGCACGGCCCAGTACAGGCAGCTCAGGCGAATGATCCCTGACCGTCTCTGGCACGAGGCCACGGTCGGGGCGGGGATGCCGATCATCTCGACCATGGGCGGCCTTCTCGAGACGGGCGATGAGATACTTGAGATTCAGGCGAGCCCGAGCGGAACCCTTGGCTTCATCATGAGCGCGGTCGAGGGCGGCAGGTCGTTCTCCGAGGCGGTCAGGGAGGCTGTAGACCTCCACTACGCCGAGCCAGACCCCCGCGACGACCTCTCGGGGCTCGACGTGGCCAGGAAGGCGATTATCCTGGCGCGCATGATGGGGCGGGAGATAGAACTAGAGGAGATCCCCTACGAGTCACTGGTCCCCGAGGGCCTCGAAGACGTTCCGCTGACGGAGTTCATGCAACGTCTGCCCGAACACGACGAGGCCTTCGCGGCGCGCCTGCTCGCGGTCGAGGAACATCACATGCTCCGCTACCTGGTCCGCATTCCGAAGAGTGGCCCCATCACGGTCGGCCTGCAGGACACCCCCGTGGAGAGTCCTTTCGGCCCCATAAGCGGCCCCGAGAACGTCTTCGACTTCCGGACGCGGCGCTACTCGGATGTTACCCTCACCGTGCGCGGGCCAGGCGCCGGCCCTGAACGCACCGCGAGCGGGGTGGTTTGGGATCTTCTGAACATCGCGCACAAGGCGCTGTAGGTTTCAGGTTTTCAGGTAGTGTTTTGTGGAGGATCTTATGAGTAATGGATATACGGTAGCGGTCGTTGGGGCTGGGCTGGTCGGTGACAGGCTGGTCGCCGAGCTGAGGCGTAGGGATTTTCCGATGAGAGAGCTGCGGGTTCTTGCCAGGAGCGCTCGTACGGCCGTATTGGCCGGGGAGGCGTTCGAGGTCGGGGTCGCGGAGCCTGAGGCCTTCGAGGGCGTTGATTTCGCCTTTTTCGCCGGTACGGAGGGCGAGAAGGGTGCTGCTGTCCAGCTCGCTGGTGAGGCGACCTCCCGAGGGGCCGTCGTTATCGACAACGGGAGCGATTTCAGGATGGATCCGGACGTGCCCCTCGTCGTCCCCGAGGTGAACGTGGGAGCGTTGGAGGGCCGCGAGCACCTTATCGCCAATGCTAATTGTTCGACGATCCAGATGGTCGTCACGCTCGCGCCGCTCGCGCGCGAGTTCGGGTTGAAGAAAGTCGTCGTCTCCACGTATCAGGCGGTCTCTGGCGCGGGACGCAGCGGCGTCGAGGCGCTGGAGAACGGCAGGGAGGATGCTTTCCCAAGGCCCATAGCCGGAAACGCCATACCCGCGATCGGGGGCATCGGCGGCGACGGCTACTCGACGGAGGAGACCAAGATGCGGGAGGAGACGCGTAAGATCCTCTCCCTTCCAGACCTACCCGTATTCGCGACCGCCGTCCGCATTCCGGTCCACACGGGCCACGCCGAGAGCGTCTACGTGGAGACGGAGCGCGAGGCAGAGCTTTCCGACGTGCTCGAAGCACTTGGAACGGCGCCCGGTGTCGAGGTCACAGACAACTTTCCGACTCCTCTGGAGATCGCCGGGGAAGAGGGGACCTACGTCGGGCGCGTGCGCGTCGATGGTAACGTCATCCAGTACTGGTGCGTCGCGGATAATTTGCTGAAGGGTGCTGCGACGAACGCGGTCCAGATAGCGGAGTCGCTCGTCGGCGCGCGAGTCTAGCCGCGCGAAGCCGGGGTGCGGGGGTTCGGAGCGCGGCCGAAGAGGACGTGCCCCTGAACCTGGATCTCATCCGCGAGTTGGCCGATTACGAAAAGCTCTCCCACGAGGTCTCGGCGACCGAGGAGGGGCTGCGGGATTTCTACGTTGATAGAGATCCTGGGTCCTTGACGCCCGCGGTCTACGGCCTGTACGTAAAGCGTGTGACTCGTTACACTTCGGTGTGGAACCAGGGACGAGGAGAGGTAAATGCCAGAGAGCGAGAAGAGATCCTTCTGGGACAGGTTGTTCAGCATCCGTCAACCTTCCCAGCGGGAGCAACGGGTCGCTGAGTACATCATCCACCGTCTTGGCGACGGGGCGCACCTTGGCGACGTGGTACAGGACGAGTACGTGCTGCGCAACGCCTCGCCCGCGGAGATAGAGGAGATCTGCGCCGACCCAAGGCTCATCGAGGCGGCCCACGAATACCTGAAACAGGACTTCGACTCTGGAGAACTCGACCCCACGCGGCGGCAGGAGTAGCCCGCTCGGTGAACCAGGAAGCTATCCAGGCTGTATAATTTGTGCTCGTTAGCATTTAAAATGGAGGCTGGATGCCGATCTACGAGTACAAGTGTGAGAACGGACACGTCTTCGACGTGATGCAGAAGCTGTCCGAAGACCCCCTTACGTCCTGCGTCGAATGCGGCGCCCCCGTCAGGAAAGTCCTGCACCCTGTGGGCATCTCGTTCAAGGGCTCGGGTTTCTACTCGACAGACTACAGCAAGAAGGGCCCGAAAGAGACAACGACCAAGGATGCGTCTACAAGCACCAACGGAGAAAAAGACTCCAAAGACAAAAAGGACAAAGAGAATAAAGAGAAGTCAGGGTCCTCGGCTAGTTCGGGAAAAAAGGACTGAACACGTGGCGCGTGGCGCCGGCCTGCCCCAGAGCACGGGCCGCCCTGACGGCCTCGTCAGGCGCGCACTCCGCGCCGTGGTGCTCGGGATCACCCTCCTCTTCGTCGTCTCCGCCCTGGCTGTCTCCTGCGCCCTCGTCGTCTACACCGCCTGGCGCCACGACTTCTCCCACGGCCTCTTCGCGTTACTCTTCGCCGTCCTAAGCGCACAGATAGCACTTAACTGGTTCCTCTGGAAGGACGACGAAGAGTAAGCACGCTACGCCCTTGCGGGCTACGCTTGTCAGCACGCTCAGGCTAGCGCCTTCGCTTGTCAGCAACGCTTCGGCCGGCCTGAAAAGTCCTGCAAAACAGGGTTCAACTCGTGGTCGAGGTAGCCTGGACAAGTTGCGGGGTCGTGCCTTATAGTAGCCTGCGTCGGGTAACGACGGGGAGAACAAGGCGATAGGCGGCGCTCTTTTTGGGGCGTCGCCGAAACCAGGGACTTAGGGAGGCAGATTGGCGGTTGGGTCTGGCGCGTTCGCGCACTTGCACTGTCACTCGGAGTACTCGATGCTCGACGGGGCGAGCCGCATCAAGGACCTCATCGCTTTTGCCAGGGACCAGGGGATGCCAGGGCTTGCGCTGACCGACCACGGGGTTATGTACGGGGCGGTGAAATTTTACAAGGAGGCCAGCGACGCTGGCATCAAGCCGCTTCTGGGTTGCGAGGTCTACGTAACGGCTGACCGGAACGACAGGAGCCGGGCTCCTTACTACCATCTTACGCTCATCGCCAGGACGGCAGAGGGTTACAGGAACCTGATGAAGCTCTCGACGTGCGGATTTCTCGAGGGGTTCTACTACAAGCCGCGGGTCGACATGGAGATGCTCAGGAAGCATGGGCGTGGGATCATCTGCCTCTCCGGTTGCCTCTCGGCGGAGGTGCCTACCCGGATACTGGAGGGGCGTCCAGATGAGGCGCGTAGGATCCTGCTCGAGTACGCGGAGATCTTCGACGATGTTTACCTGGAGATGCAGGACCACGGCATCGAGCAGCAGCGGCGCGTGAACGAGGGTGTGATCAAACTGCACAAAGAGACGGGCATCCCGCTCGTCGCCGCCAACGACTCGCACTACACGACGCGCAGCGACGCCAGGATGCACGACGTGCTGCTTTGCATAGGGACTGGCAAGTTCTACAACGACCCCAAGCGCATGAAGTTCTCGGGTGAGGAGTTCTACGTCAAGACCGTTGAGGAGATGGCCCGCATCTTCCCCGACCATCCCGAGGCCCTCGAGAACACCATCAAGGTCGTCGAGACCGTCGAGGACGTGGGCATCGAGCTCGGCAAGACGCGTCTGCCGAACTTCCCGAAGCCACAGGGGTACACGGCCGACCAGTACCTGAGAGAGCAGTGCGAGCGGGGACTGGCGAGGCGTTACGGGGGGAGGGCCGGGAGCGAGGAGGTGCGAAGGCGCCTCGAGTTCGAGCTCGAGACCATAGGGAAGATGGGTTTCGCTGACTATTTCCTGATCGTCTGGGACTTCGTCAAGTACGCGAAGGACAGGAAGATCGCGGTAGGACCAGGGCGCGGGTCAGCGGCCGGCTCCATCGTCGCCTACGCGCTGGAGATAACGGACCTCGATCCCCTGCAGTACTCGCTGCTCTTCGAGCGTTTCCTGAACCCGGACCGCATCAACATGCCTGATGTGGACATAGATTTCTCTGTTTCAGGGCGCTCTGAGGTGATGCGCTACGTCACGGACAAGTACGGTGGGCACGAGCACGTCGCCCAGATCATCACGTTCGGGACTATAGGCGCGAAGGCCGCCATCAGGGACTCGGGTAGGATCTACCAGTATCCCTACTCGGATACCGACAAGCTCGCCAAGTTCATCCCCGAGAAGCCCGTAGGCACGACGCTCAGGGACGTGTTGCGCTCTGAAAATGGCTCGTACGTCGCCGGGGAGAAACACCCTGGTCCAGCCCGTGAGATCATGCAGTTCGTAACGCAGGACGAGGCGGCGAAGCAGGTCCTCGACACCGCATTCGAGATAGAGGGGTTCGCCCGTCACGCTGGGACCCACGCCGCTGGCGTCGTTATCTCCGAGGAGCCGTTGACTGACATAGTGCCGCTGCAGCGCGTCGCCAGGGACGAGGGGTCTGTCATGGTCCAGCATCCCATGTCAGACGTCGAGGCGCTGGGGCTGCTCAAGGTCGACTTCCTTGGTTTGCGTAACCTCGACGTGATCGAAGAGACCCTCGAGACAATCCGCGGGAGCGGCGGTGAGGAGCCAGACATCCGCACTATTCCCCTTGATGACGAGAAGACCTTGAGGCTCTTCGCAAGGGGCGACACGTTCGGGGTCTTCCAGTTCGAGTCGAGCGGGATGCAGCGGATGCTCCAGGAGGTTCGCCCCGACCGCTTCGACGACCTGGTGGCGCTGAATGCCCTGTACAGGCCAGGTCCGATGGATTACATCCCCAACTTCAAGCGCGGTAAGCACGATCCCGATAGCGTCAAGTACCTGGACGAGCGCCTCAAGCCTATCCTGGAGCCGACCTACGGCGTGGCTGCCTACCAGGAGCAGCTCATGGAGATCTCCAAGACGCTCGGAGGGTTCACCCCAGGCGAGGCCGACACGCTGCGCAAGGCCATCGGCAAGAAGAACGCGGCGATGCTCGCCACGCTCAAGGACAAGTTCATGGCGGGCTGCGCTGCGAGTGGCGTCTCTTCGGAGGGCGCCGAGGAGCTGTGGAACTGGATGGAGAAGGCCGGAGGATACTCCTTCAACAAGAGCCACAGCGCGTGCTACTCGTTCCTCGCCTTCCAGACCGCCTACCTCAAGGCGCACTACCCCGAGGCGTACATGGCGGCCCTCATGAGCAGCGTCATGAACACCAAGGACAGGGTGCCCCAGTACGTCGCCGAGGCTAGGGCCATGAAGATAAGGGTCCTCCCTCCTGACGTGAACGAGAGCGGGCGCCGCTTCACTGTGGTCGGGGATACCATCCGTTTCGGGCTCTCTGCGGTCAAGAACGTCGGGGACTCTTGCGTGGATTCGATCATCGCCGCGAGGGAAGACGGTCCCTTCGAGGACATCTTCGACTTCTGCGAGCGCGTCGATTCCAAGACCTACAACAAGCGGACGCTCGAGTCACTCATAAAGTGCGGCGCCTTCGACAACGCCGGCCCGTCGAGGGCAGCCATGGTAGAGGTACACGCGAAGGCCGTCGAGCGGTCTACAAGGGGGCTCAAGGGGGCCAGCGAGGACCAGTTCTCGATGTTCGACGCGTCCGAGCTCACGCCGCCCAAACCCGACTTCCCCGACGTCGATGACGACAACCGCAGGAGCCTTGAGTGGGAGAAGGAGACCCTCGGTCTCTACGTCTCTGACCATCCACTGCGCCCCGTCTTGCACAAGCTCAAGAAACACACCGACACGACCGTCTCGGAGCTCGAAGGTTATCGGGATGGGGCCATTGTGTGGGTCGGGGGGCTCGCGACCTCGGTGCGGACCAACACCACGCGCAAGGGCGACATGATGGCCATGCTCCAGCTCGACGACACCCGCGGGCTGGCCGAGGTCATGGTCTTCCCGAGGGTCTACGCCAGGTGCGCAGTTTGCGTGCGCGAGGACGCGGTCCTCAAGGTCAAGGGGAAGGTCGAGATGAAAGAGGGAATCCCGCGCATCGTGGCGCTCGAGATGGAAGAGCTGCACCTGGAGCCGGGCGCCGACCCCCTTTACCTCGACGCCGGTGCCTTCGTCGGACTAACGCGCAAGGTGGCTGAGGAGGCGTTCGCGCTGATCCGGAAGCATCCAGGGGAGAGCCCGCTCTTTCTAATCTCAGGCGATGGGATGCTGGAAGAGAAGATCGGAGGCATAGCAGACACCTCGGACCTGCACGCCGAACTCAAACAACTCCTCGGTACCCGATGCCTCGCCTACACTTCTCCCGCAGCGGGCACGCAGGAGCCCGAGATGGAGCAGGTCTCTTAGAACGGTCGGCCTCCAGGTCGGACGAGGATCGAAACATGAGTCTGACGAGCGCTCAGACAACGATGGCTGGACCCGAGTTGCAGGTGCGCTACACGGTCAAGGTTATGCGCCCTGCGGTCGACCCTGGTGGTTCTTCCTGCGGCATACGCTACTACAGTCAAGCCTATAGGCTTGACTACCTGGAGTTTAGAGGTGTGTAGGCGACCAGGCTCAGCGAGCCATCCTCCGCGACTTTCAGGTCCACGAACCCAATTGTCGCACCGTTCTCGCGGCTGACCTCGACGTCGAGCATCCGGCCGTCGTCGTAGACGGTAGCTATGGTTCCCATCGCGCCGGCTTTGATCCCAAGCTCGCGGATATCTTCGGGGAT
>JBBPYN010000084.1:0-24711 GCA_038199875.1 Rubrobacterales bacterium | reverse complement strand
CTCGCTCGCGTGACAGAGTTACGGCTTCCTCACCGAGCGCCGTTGCCTCCCTGTGATTTCCCTGCACCAGGAAGACGTAGCCAAGTTTGATCAGGCAGTCGAGGAGCGTAGGCGCGTCGCCCATCTCCCTGGAGAGGATGAGGATTTCCTCGTAGAGTTCCTCCGCCCGGGCGTATTCTCCCCGGCTGGTAAACAGCTCCCCCAGCCCGCCGAGGAACCGTGCGATCCAACCCCGCCCTTCGACGTAGTGCCCACGAGCGTACCAGAACGGCCGCAGCGCCCTCGCGAGCCGCAGCCCGAGCTCCGCCTCACCGCGCTCTATCGCCCAGGAGAGAGCGGCCCTCAGGTTGTCGTTCTCGGTCTCGAGCCGCTCGAACCACGCCACCTGCTCTGGTCCCGTCAACCGCGGCTCGGTCTCCTCGGCCAGGGCCAGGAAGTACCCCGCGTGAAGGCGCCTGGTTGCGTGTGCCTTATCGCTTTCCTCCAGCCTCTCGCGTGCGTACTCGTGGATGGTCCCTAGCATCACGAAGCGCGGCTCGTCCCTGGGTCCCCTCTCCCGGCGCAGGAGGCTCTTGTCCAGGAGCGATGTGGCACCGTCGATGGCGTCTTCATCGTCGCAGATCATCTCCATTGCCTCCATGGTGCAACCACCTGAGAACACCGCCAGCCTCGCGAATAGCCTCTTTTCGTGTTCCTCCAACAGCGCGTAGCTCCAGTCTATGGCTCCCCGTAGCGTCTGTTGCCGCTCGGGCAGGTCGCGCGCGCCACCGGCCAGGAGCTTCAGCCGGTTGCTTTCCAGTCGGTCCAGGATCTTCCCCAGCGGTAGCAGCCTGACGCGGGCGGCGGCCAGCTCTATTGCCAGGGGAAGGCCATCGAGCCGTACGCAGATCCGGGCCACCGCAGGGGCGTTCTCCTCTGTGACCTCGAAGTCGCCATCAACCGACCTGGCGCGCTCGAGGAAGAGCCTGACCGCCTCGTAGCGGGCGAGCCTGTCGACCGGCGGCAGATTCCCAGAATCTGGCAGCCCCATAGCCGGTACTGGGTACTCTCGCTCGCCGTAGACCCGAAGCACGCTGCGGCTGGTCGTGAGCACCTTGAGGGCTGGACAGGAGGCCAGTAGCTTCCCGACAAGGGGTGCGGCGTCGAGCACCTGCTCGAAGTTATCAAGCATGAGGAGCATCTCTTTGTCTCGCAGATGATCTCTCAACGCTTCATCGGACGGGCGTCCGCCCTTCTCCCTGACTCCAAGCGCCCCCGCTACGGTGGGCGCCACCAGGGCGGCGTCGGCAATTGTGGCGAGCGTCACGAAGCAGACGCCGCCCTCGAACTCGTCCAGTAGCTCGGCCGCGACCTGCAAACCCAGGCGGGTCTTGCCCGTCCCTCCAGGTCCAGAAAGCGTCAAGAGGCGCACCCCTTCGTCGCGCAAAAGACTACTGACCTCGTCAACCTCCTTCTCTCGTCCTACGAGCAGGGTGGGTTGGACGGGTAGGTTGTTGAGCCGCTCGTCGAGGGTCTTCAGCGGGGGGAAGCTCGATGGCAAGCCGGGGGCGCTCAGTTGGAAGATTCGCTCGGGCTTGAACAAGTCCTTTAGACGACGCTCGCCCAGGTCCCTCAGCTCGACGTGTTCGGGTAGTTGGCTCCCGAGCAGCCCCTGCGCCGAGACGGATAGCAGGATCTGCCCGCCGTGGGCCGCGGCGAGGAGCCTGGCCACCCGGTTGAGGGGCTGGCCGAAGTAGTCGCCCCCGCGCTCTGTTGCGGCGCCTGTGTGCATGGCCATCCTCACCCGCAAGGGGCCGATGCTCTCAGCCCATTCCTCGGCAGAGAGCGCCCGTTGGGCCTCAAGTGCCGCCTCCAGTGCGCCCGCGGCCGTGACGAAGACCGCGCAGAACGCGTCGCCGACGGTCTTGAAGACGTGGCCGCCGTGACCCTCAATGGTCTTCCCCAGGATCGAATCGTGGCGGTCGAGGGCGTCCTGCATCGCCGCCGCATCGCGTTCCCAAAGTCTGGTGGAACCCTCGATGTCGGTGAAGAGGAACGTGACGGTTCCCGTAGGCAGGTCGGTCATCTGTCCGATCTCTCAGAACTCGAAGGCGTCGAGATCACGGGCCGCCTCCACGGTACCTTCGAAGACCTCCCCGGCCTCGGCCACAAGCTCCGCGGGGTCGGCGAACCGTTCGGCCCGCAGGTGGGTTAGGACGAGACGGCCAACACCGGCACCGCGGGCGGCTTCGCCCGCCTCGGCCGCCGTGGAGTGGCCTCTGGTGTGCGCCGTGCCGGCCTCATCTCTCGTGCCGTAGGCTTCGTGGATGAGCAGGCCGGCGCCCCGCGCATACTCGACTACCCTCGGGCAAGGCCTGGTGTCTGCGGCGAAGACCGCGGTGGAGCCTCCCTGCGTTATACGGTAGCCTACACACTCCACGCTGTGGTCCACCAGAAAGGGCGTCACCTCCGCATCTTGGGCCCGGATCTGGCTTCCTGGGGTGAGATCCCGCCAGCGCAGGCGTTCCCCGAGCCAGTCCTCGAGACCTGGGATCGTAAGGGCCAGTAGCGTTCTCAGCGCACGCAGGGTCTCGGGAAGGGCGTAGACGGTAAGGTTGGCATCGGGGAGGGAGGCCATGGAGATCAGGAGCGGGGCTAGCCCGCCGACGTGGTCGAAGTGCCTGTGGCTTACGAAGAGGTGATGGATGCCTTCGAGGGGGATGCTCGCGCTCTGTAGCCGCCCGAGGATGATGGTGCCACTTGAGGCGTCGAAGAGGATCGCCCCCTCACGCGGGAGCCGTACGGCGATGCAGGTCTGCGCCCGCTCCGCGTTCAAGGGATCGCCGGTACCGAGGCAGACCACGCGGCCCACGGCGCACCTCCAGTCCTGGTCCGTTCGATGTCAGCACATGCTTCCGCCGTATTGTCGGGCATGCGGGCGTGCGGGGCAACGGAGCCTGCAGAGGACTCTGCCACCACCGGCGCTGGGTTAAGATAGGCGCCTTCGACCCGGAGACAGACTCTTCGATGCCATTAGCGCATACATCCGCACCGAGAACTTCGAGGAGCGCGAGCAGCGGCGAGGTTATCTCGACAGGGCGGTCCTCGAGTACTTGAAGGGGCAAGGGTAGGAGCCTCCAGCCGGCGCTGGCCCGAGCGCTGCCGCTACTGTACTCTTCCTGTAGATAAGGCCACTCGGAGAGCGAGGAGTAGCCTGTGGCGATGCTCGAAGTGAACAACCTCAAGACCCACTTCAGGACCCAGGACGGGGTCGTCAAGGCGGTCGACGGCGTCTCTTTCTCGCTTGAGGCGGGGGAGACGTTGGGGATAGTCGGGGAGTCTGGGAGCGGCAAGAGCGTGACGGCCCTCTCCATCATGCAGCTCAACCCAAAGCCCCCGGCCGAGTACCCTGAGGGTGAGATCCTCTTCGAGGGACAGAATTTGCTCGAGACCTCGGACAAGCGGATGCAGCAGATCAGGGGCAACGACATAGCCATGATCTTCCAGGACCCAATGACGAGCCTCAACCCGGTCTTCACCGTTGGAAACCAGATCCGCGAGGCTATACGCATCCACCAGAACCTCTCCAAGGGCGAGGCCAACGAGAAGACCGTTCAGGTCTTGAAGGACGTTGGCATCGCCAACCCGGAGAGGAGGGCCAGGGAGTACCCGCACCAGTTCTCCGGGGGCATGCGCCAGCGGGCCATGATCGCGATGGGCCTCTCGTGCAACCCCAAGGTCCTTATAGCCGACGAGCCGACCACGGCCCTCGACGTGACGATACAGGCCCAGATCCTGGAGCTCATGGTCGAACTTCAGGAGAAATACGGCACGGCCATCGTCATGATCACGCACGATCTCGGCGTGGTCTCCCAACTCGCCGACAACGTGATGGTGATGTACGCGGGGCGCGCCGTCGAGCAGTCGACGACGGACGAGGTCTTCTACGACCCCCTGATGCCCTACTCGTGGTCCCTTCTGCGCTCACTGCCGCGCCTCGACACCGCTGGCGAGGTGAGGCTACTGCCCATAGAGGGAACTCCACCAAGCCTGATCTTCCGTCCCGAAGGATGCAACTTCAGCCCCCGCTGCCCCTTCGTGAAGGACGAGTGCCACGAGACTGCCCCGGGCCTCGAGGAGAAGAAGCCGGCCCACACCGCGGCGTGCATCCTCTCCGTCGAGGAGATAGAGAAGAACAAGAGCCGGGTGGACGAAGAGTTGGGGGTCGAGACGTGACCGAGAAAGCGGAAGGCACCCCCGAGACCAACGGTCACGCCGGGGAGTATTTGCTTGAGACGAAGAACCTGAAGATGCACTTCCCCATAAAGGCCGGCGTCCTGCAGCGCACGGTCGGGCACGTCAAGGCTGTGGACGGCGTTGACCTCTCCGTGCGCCGCGGGGAGACGCTCGGGCTCGTCGGCGAGTCAGGGTGTGGTAAGAGCACGCTCGCCCGCCTCGTCTTGCGTCTGCTGGAGCCAACGGAGGGTGAGGTTTTCTTCGACGGCGAGGATATACTCGGGTACGACCGCAAGCGGATGCTCGGTGTAAGAAGGAACATGCAGATCGTCTTCCAGGACCCTTACGCCAGCCTGAACCCCCGCATGACGGTTGGCAACATCGTCTCCGAACCCTTGAAGACCCACGACGTGGGCGGTAGCTCCGGAGGCGATCGCAAGCGGCGGGTGCAGGAGCTACTAGAGGTGGTCGGCCTCAACTCCGAGCACTACAACCGTTATCCACACGAGTTCTCTGGAGGACAGAGGCAGAGGATCGGGGTCGCCAGGGCCATCGCGCTCAACCCGCGTCTTATCATCTGCGACGAGCCGGTGAGCGCCCTTGACGTCTCTATACAGGCTCAGGTCATCAACCTCCTGCAAGATATCCAGAAGGAGTTCGACCTCACCTACGTCTTCATCGCCCACGACCTCTCCGTCGTCAAGCACATCTCGGACAGGGTCGCCGTGATGTACCTCGGCAAGATAGTGGAGATCGCCGACAGGGAGACGCTCTACGCCGAGCCTCGCCACCCCTACACCGCCTCCCTACTCTCGGCCATTCCCATCCCCGACCCCCACAAGGAACGCGAGCGCCAGCGCGTGGTCCTCACCGGCGACGTGCCCTCTCCCGCCAACCCCCCGAGCGGATGCCACTTCCACACCCGCTGCCCGCGGGCCCAGGACTACTGCAAAGAACACGAACCCGGCCTCGAAAAACAGGACAAAGAAGGCCACAGTTCCGCCTGCTTCTTCCCCGTGCTCGAAGGCCAGCGCATAGAAGAGCCCGCAACAAGCACCCCGTACCGCGCGGAATAGCCAAAATAGTACAATCGTCGTGTGTGGAAGGCTACCCAGACCAAGCGTGATCGGCGGAACGCGGTTGCGCGGGTGCTGTTGTTGGTCGTTTTGCTGCTCTCTACCGCCATCGGTGCTTACATGGTGGGGCGATCGCAGAGCCCAGCTTCCCTTGATGAAAAGGACAGCGAGAGCCTGGCGCTTTACGCCGAGGCGCTTGATACTGTCAGGAACAATTATGTAGATCAGAAGGACATTCATCCCAAAGAGGAGGCTTACGGGGCCATCCGGGGTATGCTCGAGACGCTCGGCGATGACGGGCACACGCGCTTTTTGACGCCCGAGGAGCGCGAGCAGAACGACCAGAGCCTCTCGGGGACGTACGTGGGCATAGGGGTCCAACTGGAGGAGAAGAAGGGTAAGGTCGTTGTCGCAGCCCCGATACAGGGCTCTCCTGCCGAGAAGGCCGGCGTCAGCCCCGACGACGTGCTGCTGGCCGTTGACGGGAAGAGCGTCAGGGGCGACGACATCTCGGAGGTAGTGGAGAAGGTCAAGGGACCTGAGGGGACCACGGTCGAGGTGACCCTCAGGCACGAGGGCAAGAAACGCGAGTACGACCTCGAGCGCGCCCAGATAAACTCGCCCGTGGCCTCGTGGGCCATGATCCCTGACAGTGACGTAGCACTCGTGCTCCTCTCCTCTTTCTCCGACGACAGCGCCAAGGAGCTCCAGGACGCTTTCGATGAGGCGAAGGCGGCTGGGGCCAGACGCTTTATCCTCGACCTTAGAAACAACCCGGGCGGCAGGCTGGACCAGGCCGTACAGATGGCGGGATACTTCCTCGAACCTGGGAGCGTCGTCTACCTCCGCAAGGACGCCTCGGGGGAGCGCGAGGAGATAACGGTCGAGGGCGACCCCGAATCCACGAACGCCCCGCTTACCGTGCTTGTCAACGGGGGTTCGGCGTCGAGTTCCGAGATACTTGCAGGAGCTTTGAGGGACAATGGCCGCGCCACCGTGATCGGGGAGACCACCTTCGGCACGGGCACCGTGCTCTCGGAGTTCGTTCTGAGGGATGGCTCATCCATCCTGCTTGGCGTCGCCGAGTGGCTGACCCCTGACGGCGACTTTATCCGCGACACGGGCATCAAACCGGAAGTGAAGGTGCCCCTCGAAGAAGGGACAGCCCCGCTCACGCCAGACGACGTCCGCGACCTCTCCAGGGAAGAGGCCTTCGAAAAAGATGCCCAACTGCGCGAAGCCTACGAAAAGGTCCCGGGTCAGTAGCGAGCTTCACATAAAAAGGGTTTCGACCGGGTATCCTCAAGGGCAAGACGAGTCCAATAGTCAGGAGAAAGGACGCCGATGGCACAGCGAGTACACGAGACGATCGAGGTTGAAGCCCCGGTCGAGGACATCTTCCGTTACTGGTCCAACTTCGAGAACTTCCCGAACTTCATGTCCAACATCGAAGAGGTCAGGATGACCGCCCAGGACACCAGTCACTGGCAGGTCAAGGGGCCTCTAGGCAAGAGCGTGGAGTTCGATGCCAAGACGACAGAGATGGACCCCAACCGCGGCATCGGTTGGAACACGGTAGACGGCGAGGTCATGACCAGCGGTGAGGTCCGCTTCGAGGAGACAGCGTCGGGACGCACGCAGGTCGACGTAACGATGAACTACGCCGACCCGCCCGGTGGGGCCGTCGGCGAGGCCGTCGCGAACATCCTCTCCAACCCGGAGCGCATCCTCAAGGAGGATCTCGGGAACTTCGCCAGGATCGTCGAGCGCGGAGAGCTCGGCGGGTCGGAGGCCCAGACACCCAGCCACTGAATACGGAGCATCCCCTTGTAGGGTAGTATTGAGGCCGTCGGGAGAGCAAACCCGGCGGCCTCTACACCTTCGCGGGGAGGAAAAATCTCGTGTCCATCGCCATAGTAGCCCTGATCTTGCTCGTTCCCATCTTCATAATCGGCATCGTGTTCCTGGCTGTAATCACGAGGTCGGCCACGAACCGCAACCCGAACGGTGAGGAAGAAGAGACCTCGGGAGAAGAACCCAGCCGGCACTCGGGACCGGGGCGCGAATAGATAGGCTACAGGTTTCAGGTAAAACAGTGGTAGACGCGTCCGACGGGAGCGTGCCAAACTCTGCAGGCACACTCTCGCGTTAGAGACTACCGATATCGGGGATAGGCACAAACCCTACGATATTCTGTCGAAAGCTGAAGCCTGAACCCTACTCTAGAAGATCGCGCAGTCCCGCGGCATGGGGGCTGCTTTTTATTTTGGCGAGGGCCGTGAGCTGTATCTGACGGATACGCTCGCGGGTGACGTCGAAGCGTTCCCCAACCTCCTCCAGGGTCTTGGGTTGGCCGCCAGTGAGGCCGAAGCGGTACTCGAGGACCATCCGCTCCCGTTCGGGGAGGCTGCTCAGGGCCTCGCGCATGCGGGCTTTGAGGAGGGAGGATTTGGCGAGGTCGTGGGGGGATTCCGATTCCTCGTCCGCTATAAAGTCGCCCAGTTCGGAGGAGTGGTCCTCCCCGACGGGTGTCTCGAGGGAGATCGAACGCCGCGAGACGCGCCTGATACGTACGATCTCCTCGGCGTCGACCTCCATGATGGAGGCCACCTCTTCGTCGGTGGGGTCGCGGTTGAGCTGGGCGCCGAGGCTGCGCTGGACCCTGTAGTACTTGTTGATCTTCTCGACCATATGCACGGGGACCCGGATCGTACGTCCCTTGTCGGCTATCGCCCTTGTGACGGCCTGACGGATCCACCACGTCGCGTAGGTCGAGAACTTGAAGCCCTTGCGGTAGTCGAACTTCTCAACGGCCCGCATCAGGCCGATGTTGCCCTCCTGGATCAGGTCCAGAAGCGAGACGCCTCTTCCCGCGTACTTCTTGGCTATGGAGACGACGAGCCTGAGGTTGGCCTTGGTGAGGTGGGCTTTGGCCCGCCTGTCGCCGCGCTCTATGCGCCGCGCGAGGTAGGTCTCCTGAGCTTTAGTGAGGAGGGGGGTCTTGCCGATATCATCCAGGTACATCTGGACGGCGTCCCCCGTATAGCGGCTCTTCAGGTCTCCCTCCAGCACCTCTTTGACGAGCTGTGTGTCCTCGTCCTCACTCATGGTCTCGGCGAGGAAGCCGGCGTCAACGACCTCGACGCCGTGTTCGCGGAGGAGCCCGTAGACCTGTTGGATCTCGTCGGTCGAGAGGTCGACCTCTTGTAGGAGGTCGAGTACTTCGCTCGACTCCAGCGTGCCGGTCTCCTGACCGGCCTCGAAGAGCTCCTGTATCTCCACTATGTCCCGCAGGTCACGTTGGGGCTGCACATCTACTCCGGGAACTTCAGGTTGAAACCCTCCTGTAGCCTCTACGTAATATATCTTAAAAGGGACAATAATCAATTTGTGCCACGCGCCCGGGCAGGGCGGCATGGCCTGAATCGTAAGGAGGACGAGCCATGATGGGACTTAGAAATCTGTACAAGGTGTTCCGCGAGACCCGCAACGCCGCGAGGGAACAGGCGACCATCGCCGTCACCGGGGACTCGCCAAGAGCCACCGAGGTGGCCGCCCTTCTAGGGGCGCAGAGGAGTGTGCGCGGGGCCGAGGTGATCCTCGCCATTTCGGAGAAGGGGGCGACCATCTCGGGGAAGGCCGTCGACGATCCGGGTGAGATCCCCATACCTTCGACTTACGGGAAGGCCTTGCTAGACGAGCTGGCGCCGCGCATCGTGCGGGCGATGGACGAGGACTTCCTGGTCGCGCTCGCGAAGGGATACCCGACCTTCAGGCGGGCTGTGTGCGAGGAGATCATACGCAACAACGCCCGCCAGAACGCCGTGATCGGGTTGCTCCCCATCCCTGGGGCCGATATGCCTGTTATGACGGCCAACCAGGCGCGGATGGTGCTGAACATCGCGGCCGCCTACGGGGAGGAGCTCTCGATGGAACGGGCGAGGGAGCTCCTCGGGGTGCTGGCCGCCGGCTTCGGCCTCAGGGCCCTGAGCCGCCAGGCCGTAAAGTTCGTGCCGGTGGGGGGATGGGCCGCCTCGGCCGTCATAGCCTACGCGGGCACCGTGGCGATGGGCCGCTCCAGCATCCTGTACTTCGAGCGCGGTGGCCAGAAGGTGGGCGAGAAGGAGATGGCCGAGATCAGGCGCCGCGCCCTCAAGGAGGGTAAATCTTTCGTCTCGCGCCTGCGTCGCAAGTAGGTTTCAGGTAGCGGCCGGCCTCTCCCCGGAGCGCTATATAATCGATCTTATGTTCACTCGCTTGCGGCGGTTTGTATCGGGGGTGCGTTCGGGGCTCTTGACGTTGCGGCGGTTGGGGGTGAGAGTTTTTCTCGCCCTGACGGCGTTGCAGGCGCTGATCGTGGGCGTGCTCGTCGCCATGGCCGAGTATCGCAAGCGTCGCCAGGGCCCGAGGGAGGGTTTCCCCTGGGAGGACCAGCCCGAGATCAGGCTCGAGTCGGGGGAGGACAGGCTCAAGATCTACGCCTACGGGGTCAGCCTCTACGAGGCTATGCTCGAGGAGATCGAAGCCGCCGAGCGTGAGATCTTCGTCGGGACGTTTATCTGGAAGGGCGACGAGGTCGGGCGCCGCTTTGTGGAGGCCCTGGCCCACAAGGCTGAGGAGGGTGTCAAGGTCTACGTGGTCTTCGACGGGCTTGGCAACGTGTTCGTGCCGCCCTCGTTCAAACGGTTTCCGAAAACAATACACCGCCTCCACTTCCGCCCCCTTTCTGGCCCGGCGAAGATTATGAACCCTAGAAACGTCTTCCGCTTTCACCGCCATGTGATGAGCGTGGACGGCAGGGTTGCTTTCCTGGGCGGCTACAACATCGGGTCGCTCTACGCTGCGGGATGGCGAGACACGCACGTAAGGGTGCGCGGGGACGCCGCCAGGGAGGTGGACAACGCCTTCGTTGACTTCTGGAACGCCCACCGTACCGGAGATCTTCCCAGGATAGTCCCCAACAAGGAGCGCAACTGGAACCCGGCCGTCAGGGTTCGCCGCAACGACCCTTACATGAGGATCTTCCCCATAAGGGAGACGTACCTGGAGGCCATAGACCGGGCTAACCGCCACGTCTACCTGACCCACGCCTACTTCGTCCCAGACAGGGCGCTCAAGGCGCACCTCATAGACGCTACAGGGCGCGGCGTCGACGTACAGTTGCTCGTCCCCGAGCAGTCTAACCACGTCACCGCCGACTGGCTCGCGCGGCGCCACTTCCACGATTTACTGCAGGCCGGCGTCAGGATCTTCCTGTACAAACACATCATGATCCACTCCAAGACCGCCACCGTCGACGGCCTGTGGTCCACCATCGGCAGCGCGAACATCGACCGTTACAGCATGCTCGGCAACTACGAGCTGAACCTCGAGGTCTACAGCCGCAGCCTCGCCGCCCAGATGGAGCGCATGTTCGAAACGGACAAGACCAATGCCGAGGAGTTGACCCTGAAAGAGTGGGAACGCCGCCCGCTACCGGCCAAGCTCGTCGAGCGCGTCCTGGCCAGTCTCAGTCCGCTGGTCTGAGTGGCATCAGCCGTCAAATCCTGAAGATCGGAGCCGCTTTCGGCTAACGTTCGGTTTGTATAATGACGATACTCTTGTTTTGGGGATTTTGGTCTGAGGAGGACTTCGTTGGCGCGGTGGCGGCTACTCGAGCCGGATGCGGAGGTGGTGTCCGAGCTTTCGCTCGAGGCGGAAGTGGACCCTCTCTGCGCCCGTGTGCTCGCGAACCGCGGCGTGGTGCCTGGGAGGGCTGCGGATTTCCTCGCGCCTTCGCTCGCAGCCATAGGGACACCCGATGAGGATGCCTGGGGTGTCGCCGCGGGGAGGGTGACGAAGGCGATCGAGAGCGGGGAGAGGATCGGGGTCTTCGGTGATTACGACACCGACGGCATCACCTCGGCCGCCGTCCTCTTCCTCGCGCTCTCCAACTACACGGAGAACGTCACCGTCGGCCTGCCCACCCGCCAGACGGGCTACGGCCTCCGCGAACCTTACGTGCGCGACCTCTTCGCCGAGGGCGTCGACCTCCTGATCACCGCCGACTGCGGCATCTCCAACAGAGCGGAGGTTGCGCTGGCGAACTCGCTCGGGATGGAAGTGATCGTCACCGACCATCACATCCCGCCCGAAGACCCGCCAGACACGGCGGTCGCCGTGCTCGACCCCAAGCTCTGGGACCCCGATGACCCCCTGGCCGGGGTCGGGGTCGCCTGGAAGTTCGCGTGGGCTGTGGCCCGCGAGCTCGGCGACCCCGAGGGCAGGAAGCGCCTGGGACGACTGCTCGACCTGGTCTCGGTTGGCACCGTCGTGGACATCGCGCCGCTCGTCGGGGACAACAGGGCGCTTGCCCGCATGGGCCTCAAGCACATAAACAGGGGGCTCTCGGCCGGGGGGGCGCGTCCCGGCATCGAGGCGCTCGTCAAGGTGGCAGGGGTCAGGGGAGAGCTCGACGAAGGCGACCTCGGGTGGAAGCTAGGGCCGCGCATAAACTCCATCGGAAGGATCAAGAACCCGCGTCCGGCCCTGGATTTGCTCTTGACGCAGGACCGCAGGGAGGCTTTGAGGATCGCCTCCCAGTTGAACCAGCTCAACTCCGAGCGGCAGCGGCGGACCAGGTTCGCCGTCGAGCGGGCGATGGCGGAGGTTGACCCCGAGCAGGACTTCAAGGTCGTCGTGACCGAGGAGACGGGGGGCATAGCGGGTCTGATCGCGGGCCGCGTCGCCGGGGCCACGGGAAGACCAGCCGCGATACTGACCCGCCGCGCCGATGACTCCTATGGAGGATCCGCCCGCGCCGGGGAGACCGACGTCGACCTCTACGGAGCCCTCTACTCGGTGCGGCACCTGATGGGGGAGTGGGGAGGCCACCGCAAGGCCGCCGGCCTCTCCGTCAACCCGGGAGAGTTCGATGCCTTCGTCTCAGGTGTCAACGAGGCCATAAGGGCCCAGGGCGAAGAGAACCCGGAGATTTTCGTGCCCGCCATAGAGATAGACGCCGAGATACCTCTAGAGAGCGTCTCGAACGGCCTGCTCGACTGGCACGAGAAGCTCGCGCCTTTCGGCAGCGGGAATTACAGGCCCGTCTTCGTTACCGAAGACCTGCGGATCGCGGGGTCGCGTAAGATCTGGGAGGGCATGAACCTCATCACGCTCGACGGCGGCGTCAAGGCCAAAATGGCAGGAGAGCCAGACGGGCTACCCTCTGGACCTTTCGACGCGGCCTACACGGTCGCCCGCAGCAGGTATTCGGGCCATGCCGAGTTGGAGATAGTGGACTGGAAGGCAAGCCGGTGAACGCGATCGGGGTCGACGTAGGGGGGACCAAGATCGCAGCCGGGGTCGTTACCCCAGACGGCGAGATCCTGGAGGAGGTTCGCTACCCCACACCGCACTCGCCAGGAAAATTGATCGAAACCATCGCCAGGGCTATAGAGGAGGTCGGAAACGGCCACGAGGCCGGTGGCGTGTGCCTCGCGGTGCCTGGTCTGATCCTCGCCCGGGAGAACAAGGTCGCCTTCTCGCCGAACCTGCACGCCGTCGAAGGAATACCTTTGAAAGACGAACTCGAGCCGAATATCGGGCTGCCCCTTACGATCGAGAACGACGGCAACGCGGCTGCTTGGGGCGAGTTCCGGTTCGGGGTGGGCAGCGAGGCCGACCACCTTGTCTTCGTCGCGCTTGGAACCGGAGTAGGTGGCGGCGTCATAACCCACGGTGTCCTGATGCGTGGCGCGCAGGGTTCTGGCGGCGAGCTAGGCCACGTGACGATCCAGGCCACGGGACCACGCTGCGCCTGCGGCAATCACGGCTGCCTGGAGGCACTTGCTTCAGGCACCGCCATAGGACGCCGCGCTCGCGAGCTCGCGGTCGAAACCCCCGACTCGGCGCTCGGGCGCCTGGCCATAAGACGCCAGATACTCGGAGAGGACGTCACAGAGCTCGCCCGCGAAGGGGACGAAATGGCGCTCTCGGTACTGGATGAGACAGGGAGGTGGCTGGGTGTCGGCCTCGCCGGGTTCGTAAACGTCTTCAACCCCGAGGTGGTCGCCGTCGGCGGTGGCGCTATGGAGGCGGGAGAGCTCATACTAGAGGCGGCCCGCAGGGAGGTGCTCCTCCGGGCCAGGCCTCCTTCGCGCGACCTGGCCGAGGTGAAGGTCGCGACCCTCGGCCCCAAGTCCGGCGTCCTCGGCGCCGCGGCGCTCGCCAGGGACGAATCCTCCGGAGAGTACCTGCTTGGCGGCTGAACGATGCCCCTCGCCGTAGTCCCCACCCCGATAGGCAATCTAGAAGACATCACCCTGCGCGCCCTCAGATATCTGAGCGAGGCCGACCTCGTTGCCTGCGAGGACACCAGGCGAACAGGACGCCTGCTCGCCCACTACGAGATAAAGCGGGATCTCATCGCCTACCACGAACACAACGAGGAGCGCCTGGCGCCCGAGCTCGCTGAACGGGCGAAGACAGAGAGCATAGCCCTCGTCACCGACGCCGGAACCCCGCTCGTCTCCGACCCCGGCTACAGGCTGGTACGCGCCTGCATCGAGGCCGGCGTCGAGATAGAAGCCCTCCCGGGACCCTCGTCCCTCACCACAGCCCTCGTCGCCTCGGGGCTTCCCGCCGACACGATAGTCTTCGCCGGCTTCCCACCGCGCAAGGGAAGGGAGCGCACAAAGCTGTTCGAGCGTATCGCGACCGAACCATCTACCTTCGTGCTCTTCGAGTCCCCGCACCGACTGATCAGGGCGCTGGGAGATCTTCCGGCCGAAACTCCGGTCGCGGTTTGCAGGGAACTCACAAAGCTCCACGAGGAGGTCTTCAGGGGAATGGCGGAGGAGGCCGCAGAGCACTTTTCGAGTGGGGTGAAGGGTGAAGTCGTGCTCGTAGTCAGGGGTGGAACGACGAAGATGGAAGAGAGCCTGGAAGAAGTAGTCAGGCGGGCGCGCGCGTACGTCGAGGAGGGCGAGAGCCCTTCGCGTGCGGCCGCGAGGGCGGCGAGGGAGTCAGGACGGCGGCGTGGCGAGGTCTACGAGCGGTTGGTAAAGGAGTAAAGTAAGCTCGTACGGCAGGGTGGACGCTCTCTCCACCGCGGTGGCCCCAGACCTGACGCCTGATACCTGACGCCTTTATAATGCCCTTCGCTGACGACTCTGGGGAAGAGGGGATAGGCGCTATGCTCGTTGACTCGCACACGCACCTTTTGCGGCTGGAGATCCCGCCGGAGGAGGCGGTAAGAAGCGCAATCGAGGTGGGGGTCGGGGCCGTGGTCAACGTCGGGACCGACGTCGATGACTCCAAGAAGGGGGCCGAGCTCGCGGCGGTGTTGCCCAACGTCTACTCGACGGCCGGCATTCATCCCCACAACGCCGGTACCTACACGGCAGCCGACCTCGAAGCGCTCGCCGAGCTTTCGGAGTCGCCGGGGATAGTGGCCCTCGGTGAGGTGGGGCTCGACTACTACCGCTCGGAGTGGTCCGGGGAGGTGCAAAGGGCGCTGTTCGAGGATGTTATTTCACTCGCCAACGACACGCGCCTGCCGCTGGTGATCCACTCCCGCAACGCCTTCGCCGACACGATGGCCTGCCTCGGGAGCGCCCGCGTCCCAATCGTTTTGCACTGCTTCGAGGGCGGCGACCGCGAGGTCCGCGAGGCGAGGGAGCGCGGCTACTACGTCGGCCTCGCGGGAAACGTCACGTACAAAGGCAGCGAGACGGCCAGGGTGCTCCGCCTGCTGGACGAGGAACGTATCCTCGTCGAGACCGACGCCCCCTACCTGAGCCCGCAGCCCGTGCGCGGCAGGAAGAACGTGCCCGCGAACGTCGTCCACACGGCCGGCTTCGTCGCCGAGAGGCTGGGGATAGAAGACGACGAGCTAGCCACCCTCACCACCCGCAACGCCCGCAACCTCTTCGGCCTGCCGCTAGAGGTGTAAGCGTCGGTGTCCGAGCAGGGTCCGCCGAAAAAACGCTTCGGACAGCACTTCCTGAAGGACCCGAACACCGCCAGGATAGTGGCCTCCGGCGTAACGAAAGACGATGTGGTACTCGAGATCGGGCCAGGCCGCGGGTTCCTGACGGCCTTCCTCGCAGAGCGGGCAGGTCTGGTACACGCACTGGAGCTTGACCCCGACGTGCTCCCGAGCCTGCGCGAGACCGTCAGTGGCGGGGACAACGTAATCGTTCATGAGGGGGACGCCCTACGCTTCGATTACTCAATCCTCGACCCGGCTCCGACCAAACTCGTCGCCAACCTCCCTTACAACATCGCCTCGCCGCTCGTCCTCGGGCTGCTCGAGGAGGTCGAGACCCTGCTGACGCTGCGGTTCATGGTGCAGCTCGAGGTGGCACGCAGGATGGCGGCGCAGCGCGGAACCAGGGACTACGCGGCATACGCCGTGCTCGCGCAACTGCTTGCGACGGTGAGGATCGTACACAAAGTCCCCCCTACGGTTTTCGATCCGCCTCCCAGGGTACACTCGGCGGTCGTGGAGATGGAGCGAAAGACTACGCCGGCTGGATACGAAGGGATCAAGCGCCTCGTGCTCGCCGCTTTCAGGAGCCGCCGCAAACGGCTCGTCAACAACCTGCCTGAGCCGGTCCGCAGGGAGGCCCCGCTCATCCTCGATTCCCTGGGATACGGGCCGAACGCGAGGGCCGAGGAACTGGCGCCTGAGGACTTTGTGGCGTTGTACAGGGCGCTCTCCTGGGCACTGTGATGCACGAGGTCAGGCTGAAGGCTTTCGCCAAGATCAACTACGCTCTCGACATCATCGGGCTTCGCCCTGACGGCTACCACGATATCGGCACCGTCATGCAGAGCATCTCGCTCGCCGACGAGGTGGAGCTGCGGCGCTCCACTCAGGGCTTCACGCTCTCCCTCGAGCCCGAGGTGGTGGGGATCGGACCTCCCGAGCAGAACACGGTCTACATTGCCTGGAAATTGCTCCGGAGGATGACGGGCAATGAGCTTCCTGTGGAGGTCGTACTGCGAAAGAGGATTCCGGCCGGGGCAGGGCTCGGCGGCGGCTCTGCCGATGCCGCGGCGGTCCTGGTCGGGCTGAACGAGATGTTCGGCCTCGGGCTGCGGATAGACGAGCTGCGTGGGATCGGGGTCGAGGTCGGGGCCGATGTACCTTTCTGCATATCGGGGGGCACGGCCTTTGGCGAGGGTGTCGGGGAGATCCTGACACCGCTCCCGGCACCGCCGGCACATCCTATCGTCGTCGCCAAGCCGTCCAGGAGCGCGGAGACGGCCGGTATCTACCGCGCCTACGACATGGCGCAAACGGAGAGCACACGCTCTATCGAGTCCGTCATCTCGGCGCTGCATTCGGGGAGCGTCTCGGCACTCGCTGCGGCCGTCGGCAACGACCTGGCGCCCGTGACCAGGGGCTTCATCCCCGAGGTGGCGGCGCTGGAGAGGGAGCTCTTGGCATTAGGGGCACTCGGGGCTTCGATGAGCGGGAGCGGGACAGCAGTCTACGGTATCTTCGACGGCGAAGACGTTGCGACGAACGCAAGAGATACCATTGATGTGCCATTCGTTGGCGTCCACGAGACGGTGCCTCACGGGGTGGAAATTGCCTGAGCCGGGCGATTCTGGTGATGGGGTTACGTTTCCCATCTCCGTCCATCCTGTTCCTGACGGCGAAAAGGCGCTCCGGTATAATCGGCGCGGGCCTGTACTGGGGCGTGGCCAAGTGGCAAGGCACCGGGTTTTGGTCCCGGGATCGCAGGTTCGAATCCTGCCGCCCCAGCCGAGGGAGGCGCGGCACGCGACCGCCGGACAGACGACCGATAGGAGTGGTGCGGGTACATGACTGAGAGTTCGCCGATCTTCGCCGTCGTCCTGGCTGCCGGCAAGGGCACCAGGATGAAGTCAAACCGGGCGAAGGTCCTGCACACGCTGTGCGGCATCCCTATGGTCAACTACGTGATCGAAGCCACGAGGCCCCTCGTCCCCGAGGGCCTATATGTCGTTGTCGGCCATCAGGCTGAGCTTGTCGAGGCAGTCCTGCCAGAGGATGCCGAGGCGGTCTTGCAGGAGGAGCAGCTCGGGACCGGCGACGCGGTGCGCAGCGCCCTTGCCTCGATCGAAGCGGAAGATGAGGGCGTCCTCCTTGTGGTCAACGGTGACGGGCCTTTGATCTCGGACAGGACCCTTGGTGAGCTGGTCGAGCGGCACCGCTCCGCAGGCGTCGGGGCCACGGTCCTGGTGGCCGAGCTCGACGACCCGAGCGGCCTGGGGAGGGTGGTAGAGGACGCGGGCGTGATCAGGATCGTCGAAGAGAAAGACGCTACCGAGTCCGAGCGCGCGGTCAGGCTCGTCAACCTCGGCCTCTACGCCTTCAAGCTCTCGGAGATAAGGGAGGCGGTCGGGGGGCTGACCGCAGAGAACGAGAGCGGTGAACTCTACCTGACCGACGTGCTCGAGACGATCGGGCGGCGCAGCCGGGCCGTTACGTACAGACTCAAGGACCTCGAGGAGGCGAACCTCGTCAACGACCGCGCCCAGCTTGCGCGGGCCGAGGAGATCCTGAGGCGCCGCATCCTGGACGCGCACATGAGGGAAGGAGTGACGGTCAGGGACCCCGCATCGACCCACATAGAGGCTTCCGTCGAGATCGAACACGACACCGTGATCCTGCCTGGAACCTTCCTGCGCGGGGGAACGAGAATCGGCTCTGACTGCGTGATCGGACCCTCTACCGACCTCCAGGATACGCTGGTCGGCAACGGCGCCCTCGTAGAACACTCGGTGGGACGCGGGGCTGAGGTGGGCGAAGGGGCGAGCGTCGGTCCCTATTCGTTCTTGAGGCCTGGGACCGTGCTCGAAGAAGGGGCGAAAGTCGGGGCCTATTGCGAGGTCAAGAACTCACGGGTTGGGAGGGGGAGCAAGGTCCCCCATCTGTCTTACGTGGGGGACACCGAGATCGGGGCCGGCGTCAACCTCGGGGCGGGGACGATAACTGCCAACTACGACGGCGTGAACAAGCACAGGACCGCTGTTGGAGATGGGGCTTTTACCGGGGTGAACACCACCCTCATCGCGCCTGTTACAGTCGGCGAGGACGCGTACACGGGTGCGGGATCTGTGATCAACAAAGATGTGCCACCAGGCAAGCTGGCCGTGGGGGCCCCGGCGCGGGCGATCCGGGATTCTCCCCAGCAACGCAGGAAGAGGACAGGACAGGACGGGCCGGCAGAGAACGAGACGGGGGACTAGCGCGACGATGATGCAGAACGGCTATCTGACGCAGACCACGGAGAAGCGGCTGATGATAGTCAGCGGCGAGGGCTACCCGGCGCTTGCCGACAGTATAGCCGAGCGGTTGGACATGGACCTAGCCGGGGTCGAGCTGATCGAGTTTCCCGGAGGGGAGCTATACGCCCGGTACCTGGAGAGCGTCCGGGGGGCTGACATGTTCATCGTCCAGTCCCTTGGCGAGCCGGTCAACAGAAACCTGATGCAGCTCCTCATCATGATAGACGCGGCGAAGAGGGCGTCGGCCAAGAGGATAGTAGCCGTCATACCGTGGTACGCCTACTCGCGCCAGGACCGTAAGACCAAGCCGCGCGAGCCCATAACGGCGAGGCTTGTGGCCAACATGATCCAGACCGCCGGCGCAGAGCGGGTGATGACGATGGACCTGCACACGGGCCAGATCGAGGGCTACTTCACCTTTCCGGTGGATCACCTGACGGCGATGCACACGTTCGTCGACTACTTCGTCGACCAGGGCTTCCAGGACGCCGAAGACGCCGTCGTCGTGGCCCCCGATACGGGCGAGGTAAAGGTCGCCAAGCAGCTCGCCGGCCACCTCAGGCTCCCCTGGGCCATCGTGAACAAGATGCGCGACAGGCCTGACCGCTCCGAGGTGACGCACGTCATCGGCAACGTGGCCGGCAAGCGGGTGATCATGATCGACGACGTGATCGCCACAGGAGGGACCCTGGTGAACGCCGCGAAGCGCCTGGTCGACGAGGGCGCCGTCGAGGTGAGCGCAGCGGCGACCCACGGCGAGTTCTCGGGGGACGCCTACCAGAAGATCGAAGACTCTCCCCTGAAGGAGGTCGTCGTGACGAACACGTTGCCCTTGAAGGAGGACGAGCCGAGGTCTAAGATTAGAACGCTAAATATCGCGCCAATTCTCGCCAGCACCATCAAGAACGTCTTCACGGACGAGTCGGTGAGCGAGGTATTCATGGGCGAGAACCAACTCTTCTAGACCGTTAGGAGCAAGAAGTGGCAGATAACGTAGACCTACAGGCGCAGGAACGCGCCGAGCGTGGCAAGAACGCGGCCAGGCGCCTCAGGGCCTCCGGGATGACTCCTGCGGTCCTCTACGGCGAGGGCAACGAGGCAGGCGGGAGCACGGCGCTGGCTATACCGACGAAGATAGTGGACTACACTCTCCACCACTTCGGGGACAACGCCCTCTACAACATAGCCATCGACGGTGATACATCGACGGCGCGTGTCGTCGACGCGCAGCGCGACCCCGTCTCGGGGCTCCTGGTCCACGTCGACTTCGCCCCGGTGAACATGCGCGAGATCATCGAGGTTACGGTCCCGCTTACCGTCACGGGCGAGGCGCCAGGCGTGGATGAGGGCGGCGTTCTGCAGCAGGTCGCCTACGAGATCCAGGTCGAGTCGCTTCCGGGCGACATCCCTCAGGAGATCACACTCGACGTCTCAAGCCTCGGCATGAACGAGAACCTGACCCTCGGCGATCTTACGCTCCCCGATGGCGTGGCGCTGCTCTCGGAGCCCGAAGAGGTCGCCGTAACGGTCACGGCGCCGACGGAGATCACCGATGAGGAGATGGAGGCCGCCGGCATCGTCGAGGAACCAACGGACGAGGAAGAGCTTGCTCAAGAGGAGGAGGCTGCCGAGGGTGAAGAGGCGCCCGGGGAGGATGCTCCCGAGGAAGGCCCCGCAGGACAGAACGTCCAGGCTTAGGCTGGTCAACTCCTTCTTCGAGCAAGATGAACAAGGCGACGGGGGGCCACGCAGGCCCCCCGTCGTCGTCGGCCTCGGCAATCCCGGACGCTCTTACGAACGCACCCGCCACAACGCCGGTTACCTAGTAGCCGATGAGCTCGCGAAACGCCACGACGGCTCCTGGCGCAAGGGGAAGAAGGCCGAAGCCGCACCCGTTTCTGTAGGCCTGACAACCACAACGCTACTCACGCCAACGACCTTCATGAACAACTCCGGCTCCGCCGTATCGGACTACGGGCCAGAGGACCTCGTCGTGATCCACGACGATCTCGACCTGGAGGCTGGCACGGTTCGGGTCAAGGTCGGGGGCGGCGCGGGCGGGCACAACGGCCTGCGCTCCATAATAGGAAGGTTGGGAAACGACTTCGTCAGGGTGCGCATCGGGATCGGACGTCCGCCCGCTGGTGTCGGCGTTACGCAATACGTGCTCTCGCGGATGGACTCGTCCGTAAGAGAAGCCATCCCGACAGCCGCCGACGCTGTCGAGTTCGTGCTCGAGCATAGCCCCGAAGCGGCGATGAACCGCTTCAACGTGCGCGTCTGAGCATCATACTGTCGGGGAAGGTCTCCCCCTCTTTACGAATTCGCGCAGGCCTTCGAAAAATCTTGCGGAAACCCCTTGACCCTCACGTTGCGTGAGGCTTTAGACTTCCTTGTGCAAAGGAGGTGACCCATGAGCAATTTGGAGACCACGGGCTACACAGTTGGCAGGGTGGCGGATCTCTCGGGAGTGACGATCCGGGCGTTGCACCACTACGATGAGATCGGGCTCCTTTCCCCCGGCGGACGTAGCGTCTCAGGATACCGTATCTACGAGGATTCGGACCTCGAAAGGCTAAGGCGGATCCTGTTCTACAGGGAGCTCGGGTTCGACCTGGGGGAGATCTCGACCATCATCGGCGACCCGCGCACCGACGCCATCGGGCACCTGCGCCGCCAACGTGGTCTGCTGACCGAGAGGATAGGCCGCTTGAGCGCGATAGTCGACGCCATCGACTACGAAATGGAGGCAAGGACGATGGACATACGACTGACACCAGAGGAGCGCTTCGAGGTCTTCGGGGAGTTCAGGCCCGAGGACCATGCCGAGGAGGCCGAGCGTCGCTGGGGCGAGACGGACAGCTACAAGGAGTCAAATCGGCGCGTCTCGAGCTACAAGAAGGAAGATTGGCAACGGCTCAAGGTCGAGGAAGAGGAGATACGAAGCCGCCTGGCAGCGGCCTTCGAGGCCAGCCGGGCACCCGACGGCGAGGAGGCGATGGCGGCCGCAGAGGCTCACCGTCAGCACATCAGCCGCTGGTTCTACGAGTGCAGCTACGAGATGCACCGCGGTCTCACCGACATGTACGTCAGTGACGAGCGATTCCGCTCCAACTACGATACGCAGACTCCAGGCCTGGCCGCGTTCATCAGGGCGGCGGCCCACGCAAACGCCGGTCGTGCTGGTCTCTAGAGCGGCTCCGGAGCGCCCCTGGGCAGTCGGCGGAGCATCCGGCCAAGCATCTCGATGCCGCCCTGGTCCAGGATGCGGTCTTCTTCTATGATCTCCAGCTCAGCAGGGACGCCGAGTTCGCGCAGCCTCCTCGCCGTCACGGTGGAGCACACCACGGCCCTGACACTGCCGAGGGTAGACAGCACCTCATCAGGCCCATCATCCACATAGACCTGTACGAAGTCGAGGTGGTCGAGGCCCGCGCCCTCGATGGAGCGCGAGAGGTTCTCCATGCACGTGCGGCCCCAGCCAACAACGCCGACCGGGGTCCCTGACGGAAGCTCCATCAACCGCTGCAGGCTCTCAAGCGTCGCCTCGGCAAGTAGCGCGACCGCCTCTATCCCGCGCGGCTCGACCAGTTCCTGAACCTCGTGGATGTGGAAGAAGGTCGTCACCGCGAGCCGCCACGGCGGGTTGTCTGTACCAGATACCCTCTCCGCGAGGTCTTCGATCAGGACCCGCTCGACCTCGACGGAGAGCTGCTCCTCGAGCTCTTCGGAGAACTGATCCAACTCCGCCCTCGTACACTCGATGAAAAGGATGGGCGTCTTCTCCTGCGGCCTCGTACCGGCCCGCGCCAGCAGCGCGTACGCGAGATCCTCGACGGACACGTCCTGCGCGGAGGCGAGATCCAGGACCCGTTCCAGAACCTCCTGACGCTTTGTGTCCTCGACCTCGACAGGGGGCTCGACCACGTACACCCCACTCCCACGCCGGCTCTCCACGTACCCCTCCCGCTCCAGGTCAGAGAATACCCGCGCCACCGTGTTGCGGTTGATTCTCAAGAATCCAGCCATCGCCCTGATGCTCGGCAACCGGCTCCCAACCTCGAAGTTGCCGGTCAGGATGAGGTGCTTGATCTGCCCCTCCAACTGTACGTGTACTGGTACGTGGCTCTTGGAATTTATTCTCAAATCCATGATTAACCCATTGTCCTATGTCACTAAGCCAATTATAATTGTCCCAAGTTAGCGTGACAATTATAACGCAACTGGCGAGCATGGAGGTGAGCGATGGGTGATCCATTCGGGCTAGAGGCGGCGAGGGAAAGGCAGAAGGATCTGTTGCGCGAGGCGGAGGAGCGCAGGTTCGCGCGTTCCCTGCGGAAAGCTCGTCGAGGCGCGAGTGTGGACAGGCGCGGCGAATCGGTGGAGGATGTGGATGTGCGCTGGGGTCTCGCCGAGGATGAGCCTGTGGTCGCCGATCTTCTGGAGTTGAACGGGGTGCCGCGTTGGGTCTCCTTCGAAGAGAGGTTCATCGTCGCGCAGAAGGACTGCAAGGTGCTTGGCGCCGTGCGCTACAGGAAGGAGTCCAAGCGGCTCCTTCTGGGATTACTCGTCGTCGATCCGTGGGCTGGTGAAGAGCTGCTGGCGGCGGCGTTGTACCGCGGCGCGGGGGAGCTGGCGCGGGAGATCGGCGCCGGCGAGGTCGTCGCCTCGGCGTCGCGGGCTGGCTATCCCGGCCTGGCCGGATACCGTCGGCGGGGCCGTGGCTGGCGTCTCGATATGAAGCGCCGCCCCTTGGCCGATAGCAGGCACTGTCCCTTGCATGGACCGCTCCGTAGGTAGCGGCGTAGTGCGGGAAGAGAAAGATGTAGAGACGGAGGAGCGTGTTACGTTCACCCTTGCGGGGGCGCTCGCAGGGGCCAGGAGGTGTGTCCCGATCGCGATCAGCGGCTGTGCCATCGGTCTCGTGTTCGGGACGCTGGCGGGACAGGCCGGTCTCGGCGCAGGTGAGGCCGCCTTGATGAGCGTACTCGTGTTCTCCGGGGCGGCCCAGTTCGTTGTTCTAGGGCTCTGGGCGTCGCCGTTGCCTGTGGCCACCATCGCCCTGACGACGCTCGTGGTCGGCCTGAGGCACGTGCTGATGGGCGCAGCCCTCGGGCCCGTGTTCTCCAGGTTGCCGCGTCTGAAGGCGTACGGGTCCGTGTTCTTCATGGCCGACGAGAACTGGGCGCTCACTATGGGCGAGTTCGCGAAGGGGCGACGCGACGCCGCGTTCCTGCTCGGTGGAGGACTCTTGATGTTTTTCGCCTGGAGCGGGTCTACGTTCGTCGGGGGCGCTTTCGGCGGCGCCGTCGAAGACCCCGCCCGCTGGGGCCTCGACTTCGCGTTTACCGCCGTGTTTCTCGCCCTCATCTCAGGGATGTGGAAGGGGAGGTCCAACATCCTACCCTGGACGGTGGCAGCCGCGGTGGCAGTGGCTGCGCACCACTGGTTGCCAGGGCAGTGGTACATCCTGCTCGGCGGCCTGGCGGGGAGCCTCGCTGGGGTGGTGCGGCGTGGGAATTAGTGCAGGCACCCTCGTCGCGATCGGTTTGATGGCGCTCGCGACCTACGCCACCCGCGCGGTAGGGCTCTGGTTGGCGAGCCGACTCGACCTCTCCGAGCGGGCAGGGGCGTGGTTGGATCAGATACCCGGTGCGATCCTCGTCTCGCTGGTCGCCCCCGTCGTCCTGACGGGCGGGTTCGCCGAAGCGCTGGCGGCCGTCGCCGTCGTGCTAGTCGCCGTGAGGACCGGCAGCCTGCCGGCGGCGATGGTAACTGGGGTAGGGGCCGTCGTCGTGTTGAGGGCCCTCGAGACGACCCTGTTGTGATGCCGTCTAGCCGCGCGCCCTCCTCCGGCGCCAGAAGAAAGGGACGCTCAGCACCGCAAGCCTGAGCATCTGCGATATCTGGTCCACTCTCGGGATCAGGCACTACATCCTGGGGCGCAATACGACCCCTGCGCAGAACGGTTAGCATCATCGGTATGGGGAGTACGGCGTTCGGCACGAGTGGCCAGCGAAGGGCGACGAGGTTTCGGCCCGAGAGGTGGGGGGGGGGCCCCGCCGCAGCGCGACCGGCGAAGGCCAGTCCGAACTTAAGCGCCGCCGCGGGCCAGCGCGCCCGCCCCCCCCCCCCGGGGGGGCGGCGCGCCGCG
>JBBPYN010000083.1:0-26935 GCA_038199875.1 Rubrobacterales bacterium | reverse complement strand
GAGATGGTGATGCCAGGAGACAACACGGTAATGAACGTGGAGTTGATCAGTCCTATCGCGATGGACGAGGGGTTGAACTTCGCCATCAGGGAGGGTGGGCGCACGGTTGGAGCCGGCGTCGTCACCCAGATTGTGGAGTAATTGGTGGCTGTCTCGAAGATAAGGATAAAGCTCAAGGCGTACGACCACGAGGTCATCGACAAGACCGCGCGGTCCATAGTCGAGACGGCGGAGCGGACGGGGGCCTTCGTTTTCGGCCCCGTCCCGCTGCCGACCAAGAAGAGCAGGTACACGGTGATCCGGGGTCCCTTCAAGGACAAGGACTCTCGCGAGCACTTCCAGCTTCACACGCACAAGCGCCTCATAGACATCCAGCAGCCAACGCCGCGCACGGTCGACTCGCTGCAGCGGCTCGACCTGCCGGCCGGCGTGAACATAGAGATAAAGGCGACCTAGGGTTATGGCAACCGCAGTATTCGGACGCAAGAAGCAGATGACCCAGGCCTTCCTGGACGACGGCACTCTCGTCGGCGTCACCGTCATCGAGGTGGACCCGAACGTGATCACGGCGGTCCGCACCAACGAAGACGACGGCTACGAGGCCGTGCAGGTCGGCTTCGGGGCCGTAAACTCGAGCCGGGTCAACAAGGCCCGCGCTGGTACTTTCGCCAAGCTCGATGTGCCTCCCCGCAAGCACATCAGGGAGTTGCGCGGCGTGAGAGGCGAGGTCGGCGAGAGCATTGGCGCCGACGTCTTCGAGGCCGGCGACAAGGTCCACGTGAGCGCGACCTCTAAGGGCAAGGGCTTCCAGGGGACCATCAAGCGCCACGGTTTCGCCCGAGGCCCGATGAGCCACGGCTCGCACAACATCAGGCAGCCTGGTTCCGTCGGGGCTTCCGCCGACCCCGCCCGCATATTCAAGGGCCAGAAGATGCCAGGCCAGATGGGCAACAACACGGCCACGGTCAGGAACCTCGAGGTCGTCGCCGTGGACGCTGAGAACAACGAGCTCTGGGTGCGCGGCGGCGTGCCCGGCGGCAAGAATGCCGTCGTCATGGTAAGGAAGGTGGGTGATTAGGATGGCCGAGGCAAAGGTATTCGACGCCCGTAGCGGCGACACATCTTCGCTCGACCTCGAAGGCCCGCGCTTCACGACGGAGCCCAACGAGCACGTCATCCACAGGGCCGTCGTCGCCGAGCTCGACGCGAGGCGACGTTACACGGCATCGACCAAGGGCAGGAGTGAGATCAGGGGCTCAGGCGCCAAGCTTTATCGCCAGAAGGGCACTGGCCGCTCCCGGGCCGGCGACGCCAAGTCGCCCGTCCGCTACGGCGGCGGCACCTGGGGCGGTCCCAAGTCCAAGCCGGCACGTTACGGAAAGCGGATCAACCGCAAAGAAGCCAACGCGGCTTTCGACGGGGCGCTTTCGGCCAAAGCCGCAGAAGGCGAGCTCTACGTGCTCGACTCGCTCTCCTTCGATAAGCCTTCGACCAGGCAGGCCAGAGAGTTGCTCGGGAAGATGGAGCTGGAAGGTCCCCTGCTCGTCGTGCTGACCGAAGACGATGCTAACGCGGCGCTCTCTTTCAGGAACCTGCCCCGGGTTTCGGTCGTAGGCCCCCACGAGTACGGGGTCTACGAGCTGCTCAGGGCGCGGGAAGTAGTCTTCTCGCGGGCCGCTTATTCAAGGCTCGCCCGGAAGGAGGGCTAGATGGACCCGCATCAGGTAATAATCAGGCCGGTCATCTCGGAGAAGAGCTACAACCTGATCGAGACCGAGGGGCAGTACACCTTCCACGTAGACCGGCGGGCGAACAAGAACCAGATCAAACGCGCCGTCGAGGGAGCCTTCGACGTGAGCGTCCAGAAGGTGAACACGGTGAACGTCAAGAGCAAGCCCAAGCGCCAGGGCCTCACGAGGGGCAGGACGCCGACCTGGAAGAAGGCCGTCGTCAAGCTGGCCGACGGCGAGCGCATAGAGCTGTTCGAGGGGGTCTAGGATGCCTGCGAGACGTTACAGGCCGACGAGCGCGGGCCGCAGGAACTCCTCGGTTCTGACGCGCGACTCGGTGACTAAGAACAAGCCGGAGAAGAAGCTGACGGCCAAGATGCACAAGACGGGCGGGCGCAACAACCACGGCCGTATTACAACCCGCCACATCGGCGGCGGACACAAGCGGCGCTACCGGCTCATAGACTTCAAGCGGCGCAAGGACGGGGTGCCTGCGACTGTCGCCGCGATCGAGTACGATCCCAACCGTTCGGCCAACATTGCATTGCTCCACTACCACGACGGCGAGAAGCGCTACATTCTCGCGCCGCGCAACCTCACGGTCGGCTCCATCGTCGAGAGCGGGCCTGACGCCGAGGTCGACGTGGGCAACACGCTGCCGCTGAACCGCATACCGGTCGGCACCGTGGTGCACGCCGTGGAGCTCGAGCCAGGCCGCGGAGCCCAACTTGCCCGCAGCGCTGGGACCAGCGCCCAGCTCACGGCCCGCGAGGGCCAGCTCGTGACGCTCAGGCTGCCAAGCGGCGAGCGCCGCAGGGTCAGGGCCGAGTGCAGGGCTACCGTCGGCGTCGTCGGCAACCAGTCGCACCAGAACGTCAGGTGGGGCAAGGCTGGCCGCAAGCGTCACCTCGGCATAAGGCCTACGGTGCGCGGCACGGTCATGAACCCCGTCGACCACCCGCACGGCGGTGGCGAGGGCAAATCAACGCCGGGGCGGGCGCCTGTTACGCCCTGGGGCAAGATTACGCAAGGGTCGCCTACCAGGAAGAAGCACAAGCGCTCGGACGCCATGATCGTGCGCCGGCGCAGGAAAGGAAGGAGGCGCTAGATGACGCGGTCCTCTAAGAAAGAGCCGTTCGTGGAGGAGCGCCTTATGGAGCGCATCCTCCGCATGAACGAGAACAACGAGAAGCGTATGCTCAAGACGTGGAGCCGGGCTAGTGTGATCTACCCCGAGTTCGTCGGCCACACCATCGCCGTCCACGACGGGCGCAAGCACGTACCCGTCTACTGCACGGAGTCGATGGTCGGCCACAAGCTCGGCGAGTTCGCCCCGACCCGTACGTTCCGTACGCACCTCAAGGGCGACCGGACGGCGAGGCGCAGATGAAGGCCAAAGCCAAATACGTCCGCATCGCCCCGCGCAAGGCGCGCCTCGTCGCGGACGAGGTCAGGGGCAAGAGCTACCCGGAAGCGGTCTCGCTCCTGCGCTTCACTAACAAGCGGGCCGCGAAGATCATCGGCGACGTAGTCGAAAGCGCAGCGGCAAACGCCGAACACAACGACGATGCCGACCCCGACGAATTGTTCGTGCGTGAGGTCAGGGTGGACGACGGTCCCACCATCAAGCGTTACCGCGCGAGGGCCATGGGCCGGGCCACCATGATCCGCAAGCGCACAAGCCACATCAGCGTCGAGCTCGGCGACCCGGCCGGCGTCGTAGTGGGCACGCCCGGAGACGAGGAGGAATAGATGGGCCAGAAAGTACATCCAGAAGGCTTCCGCCTCGGCGTCCAGCGCAAGGGCGAGAAGGTAGATTTCAAGAGCAGTTGGTACTCGGACAGGGACTACGCCGAGCTTCTCGGCGAGGACCTCAAGATCCGCGACCACATCGAGAAGAAGCTGACCAGGGCAGGCATAGCCGACATCCAGATAAGGAAGGCCGCCGAGCAGGGTGAGATCGCCGTTGACATCCACACCGCCCGCCCTGGCATCGTGATCGGCAAGGGCGGCAGCGAGGTTGACGAGTTGAGGGGTGAGCTCGAGCGGCTCACCAGCAAGAAGGTACAGGTCAACGTGAGGGAGGTATCGAGGCCAGAGCTCAACGCCAGCCTCGTCGCCGAGTCAATCGCCGAACAACTCGTCGGGCGCGCCGCGTTCCGCAGGACCATGAAGCGGGCCCTTACCAGTGCCATTCGCAGTGGGGCCGAGGGGGCCAGGATCCAGTGCGGAGGAAGGCTAGGCGGCATCGAGATGAGCCGCTCCGAGACTATCTCAGAGGGAAGGGTGCCCCTGCACACGCTCGACGCCGACATAGATTATGGCTTCAAGGAGGCCAAGACCCAGATGGGCCAGATCGGGGTAAAGGTCTGGATCAACCACGGCGTCCACGACGAGCTGCCTGAAGCAGTCAGGCGGTAACAGATGCTCGTACCCAAGAAGCTCAAGTACAGGAAGCCCCACAGGGGCAGGATGCGGGGCAAGGCCAAGGGCGGCACAGACGTGCAGTTCGGTGAGTACGGGCTGCAGGCACTCGAGCCGGCCTGGATCACCAATCGTCAGATAGAGGCAGCCCGTATCGCGATGACCAGGAAGATCAAGCGCGGAGGGAAGGTGTGGATCAACATCTTCCCCCACAAGCCGGTGACGAAGAAACCGGCCGAGACCCGCATGGGTAGCGGCAAGGGGGCTCCCGAAGCTTACGTCGCCGTCGTGAAGCCTGGGCGCGTGATGTTCGAGATGAGCGGCGTTGACGAGACGCTGGCCCGCGAAGCCATGCACCTCGCCGCCCAGAAACTCCCAATCAAGACCCGCTTTATGGCGCGAGGGGGTGGTCAGCAGTGAAGGTGGCCGAAGTGCGCGAGCTGGACGTCGAGGAGCTCGAGCAGCGCCTCGCCGCCACAAGGCGCGAGCTCTTCAACTTGCGCTTCCAGCACGCGACAGGGCAGTTGGAGAACACGGGACAGCTCAAAGAGGTCAGGAAGAACATAGCCAGGATCCTGACGGTCCTGAACCACAAACAGCAGGAGAGTCAGTAGTGGTAGAGGAAGAGAGAAACCAGACCCCCGAGTCGACGGAGGAGCCGGCGGCCGAGACGCCGCAGGACCTCCTCGAAGCGGGAGAAGCAGGCGAGACGGTTGAGGCCGGCCTTGACACGGGTCCAGCCAAGGGACCCGCGCTTGACCAGGACGAGGGACAGATACAGTCCGACAGCGAGCGTCATCGACGCAAGGAGCGGGTCGGGATCATCGTCTCAGACAAGGCCGAGAAGACCGTGACCGTCTCGGTCGAGGCGCTTGTCAGGCACCCGATGTATAAGAAGCGGGTGCGCCGTTCCAAGAAGTTTATCGTGCACGACGAGCGCAACGAGGCGCACGTGGGCGATACCGTGCGGATCATAGAGACGAGGCCGCTCTCGAAGCGCAAGCGGTGGCGGCTCGCGAACGTCATATCGAGGGCCGAGTAGTGATACAGCAAGAGTCACGCTTGAGGGTCGCGGACAACTCGGGGGCCAGGAGCATCCTGACCATCCGCGTGCTCGGCGGAAGCAAGAGGCGCACGGCGGGTGTGGGGGATGTGATCGTGGCAACCGTCAAGGAGGCCACCCCTGGTAGCGCCGTCAAGAAGGGCGAGGTAGTGCGGGCCGTCGTCGTGCGTACCAGGAAAGAGACGCGGCGCGACGATGGATCGTACATTCGCTTCGGCGAGAACGCCGGCGTGATCATCAACCCCGACGGCGCCCCCCGCGGGACCCGTATCTTCGGGCCCGTGGCGCGCGAGCTCAGGGAGAAGGGTTACACCAGGATCATCTCGCTCGCCCCGGAGGTGCTTTAAGTTATGGGTCTCAGATTGAAGCGCGGGGATACCGTCGTGGTGATCTCAGGCAAAGAGAAGGGCAAACGCGGCGAGGTCGAGCGCGTAATCCCGAAGGAGAACAGGGTCGTCGTTGGCGGCGTCAACGTCCGCACGCGGCACGCCAGGCCGAGCCAGCAGAACCAGCAGGGGCTCTACCACTTCGAGGCCCCCATAGACGCCTCGAACGTGATGCTTATAGACCCCAATGGCGGCGAGCCGACGAAGGTCGGCTACCGTTTCACGGACTCGGGGGAGAAGGTCCGGGTCGGCAAGAAGTCAGGGAAGGATATCGATGGCTAGGATGAGAGACAGGTACAAAGAGGAGGTCGCCCCGAGCCTCCAGGAGAGGTTCGGCATCGAGAACCCCATGCGCAGGCCCGGTCTGGAGAAGATCGTGGTCAACATGGGCGTCGGGGAGGCCGTGGTAAACAGCCGCGCCCTCGACGGCGCGATGGAGGACCTCGCCAGGATCACGGGCCAGAAGGCCCAGCTCAGGCGGGCCCGCAAGTCGATAGCAGGGTTCAAGATCAGGGAAGGCATGCCCGTCGGCGCGAGGGTCACGCTGCGCGGCGAGCGCATGTGGGAGTTCCTCGACCGCTTCATCTCCATAGCCCTGCCACGAGTCAGGGACTTCAGGGGAGTGAGCCCGGCATCTTTCGACGGGAGCGGAAACTACGCAATAGGCCTGAGAGAGCAGGTGATCTTCCCAGAGATCTCCTACGACTCCATAGACACGACCCGCGGCCTAGACGTGGCTATCGTAACGACGACGGAGAGCGACGAAGAGGCGCGGGAGCTACTGCGGCTCCTCGGGATGCCGTTCAGGCAGAGCTGAGAGGTAGGTATGACGAGAAAAGCGTTGCTGGTAAAGCAGCAGAGAAAGCAGAAGTACGCGGTCAGGGAGTACAGTCGGTGCCAGAGGTGCGGCCGGTCGCGCGGCTACTACAGGAAGTTCGGGCTTTGCCGGATCTGCCTGCGGGAGCTGGCCCACGAGGGTAAGATCCCAGGCGTTACGAAAGCGAGTTGGTAAGCGATGACGGTCACAGATCCTATAGCGGATTTCCTGACGCGTATCCGCAACGCGCATATGGCCAAGCAGGAGACGGTCGAGATTCCGCACTCGAAGATGAAGGCGCAGATCGCCAGGATCCTCTCTGAGGAAGGCTACGTTCAGGAGGTCTCCGAGCGCGGAAGTGGGGTCGAGCGGAAGCTGGTCATAGCCTTGAAGTACGCACCCGACGGTAGCCGCGGCATCACGGGTCTAAGGCGAATGAGCCGTCCCGGACGCCGGGTCTACCGCAAGCAGACGAACATCCCCCGCGTGCTTGACGGGCTCGGGGTGGCGATACTCTCCACCTCCCAGGGGGTCCTGACCGACCACCAGGCCAGGCGCAGGGGCGTCGGCGGCGAAGTCCTTTGCTTCGTCTACTAGGGAGGTTTTGAGAGTGTCGAGGATAGGAAAAGCCCCCGTCGAGGTACCAGGCGCGGTCAGCGTCGAGCTCTCGGGCCGAAGCGTGAAGGTGAACGGTCCGAAGGGCGACCTCACGGTGCCCGTTGGACGCGGGGTCGAGGTAAGGCAGGAGGACGGCAACGTAATAGTCGAGCGGGCCACTGATGCGCCCGAGCACAGGGCGATGCACGGGCTCACGCGGTCCCTGATCCAGAACGCCGTCACAGGCGTGACGGACGGGTTCACGAAGACGCTTAACATCGCAGGCGTGGGCTACAGGGCGGCCCTGCAGGGAACGGACATCAACCTGCAGGTCGGGTATTCTCACCCGGTCTCTATCTCACCGCGCGAGGGGATAGAGTTCGAGGTGCCCAACGCCACGACGATCATCGTGCGCGGGATAGACAAGCAGCGGGTAGGCCAGACGGCGGCGGAGATCCGGAAGGTCCGTCCGCCCGAGCCTTACAAGGGCAAGGGCATCCGCTACAGCGACGAACAGATCCGGCGCAAGGTCGGCAAGGCCGGATAGCGAAGCTAGGAGGATTCATGGCTGTTCTCGAAAAGCGGATGCACAGGGAGAAGCGCCGCAAGCGCGTCAGGCGCAAGGTGGCTGGCACGGCCACAAGGCCACGCCTCTCCGTGTACCGCTCCAACGTGCATATCTACGCCCAGCTCATCGACGACGATGCGGGAACGACGCTGGCCGCGGCCGACTCGCGCGCGGTGGGTGACGCCGAGGACCGCAAGGATGCCGCCCGCAAGGTCGGAGGGTTGATCGCGGGCAAGGCTTCCGAGGCTGGCATCGAGGCTGTCGTCTTCGACAGGGGCGGTAACAAGTACCACGGACGCATCGCGGCGCTCGCCGAGGGCGCGCGCGAGGGCGGACTAAAGCTCTAACTCTTTAGGAGGAAACGTCTTGGGACGACCAAGAAACGATAACAGACAGGGAGGCCGCGGGCAGGGCGGCGGAGGGCGCGGAGGCAGGCAGCGCGGCGACTCCGATCTCCAGGACAGGGTCGTCGAGATCCGGCGCGTCGCCAAGGTCGTGAAGGGCGGCAGGCGCTTCAACTTCTCTGCCCTCGTTGTAGTCGGTGACGGCAAGGGCAGGGTCGGGGCTGGTCTCGGGAAGGCCAACACGGTCCCCGCCGCCATCCAGAAGGGCCAGGACAGGGCCAAGCGCAACATGTTCGAAGTGCCTATGCGCAACACCACGATCCCCCATGAGGTCATCGGCAAGTTCGAGAGCTCTTCCGTGCTCCTCAAACCGGCATCAGAGGGTACTGGTGTGATCGCCGGCGGCGGCGTCAGGGCCGTCCTCGAGCTCGCCGGAGTACGCGACGTGCTTACGAAGGCGCTCGGTTCGACGACCTCGGTGAACCTGGTCCAGGCCACGGTCGAGGGCCTGCAAAGGCTGCGCAGCAAGGCCCAGATCGAGGAGCTGCGAGGGGTGAAGATAACACTATGAGCCCCCTCAAGGTCACGCAAATACGGAGCGTTATAGGCTCCAAGGAGGGTCATAAGCGGACGGTGCGAGCCCTTGGTCTCAAGCGCATCAGGGACTCCCGGGTACACCAGGACACGCCCCAGATCAGGGGCATGGTCCACAAGGTGCAGCACCTCGTCCGTGCCGAGGAGGTTGAATAGCTGTGAGGTTGAACGAACTGAAGGGCGCCCCTGGCTCGAAGAGGGGGCGCAAGCGTCTCGGGCGCGGTACCGGCTCGGGCCACGGCAAGACCTCAGGTCGCGGCCACAAGGGCGCCGGCGCCCGCTCGGGCGCCTCGGCTTTCGCCGCCTACGAGGGCGGACAGATGCCGCTCCAGCGACGGTTGCCGCGCCTGAAGGGCGAGGCGCGGGGGCGCCATACGGTAGCCCGCCCGACCGTCTACGCGCCGGTGAATCTCTCTGAACTCTCGGACCTCTCTGGTGATACGATAGGTCCGGACGAGCTGCGGGCCGCCGGGCTCGTCAGGAAGAAGGCCGAACTCGTCAAGATCTTGGGCGACGGGGACGTGGGGCGCGCCGTCACGGTAAGGGCGCACGCGTTTTCGAGGTCGGCGAGGGAGAAGATAGAGGCTGGCGGCGGAAGCGTCGAGGTACTGGAGCGCTAGATATGTTGGGATCCCTAGCCAACGCCTGGAAGATTCCGGAGCTACGCGGGAAGCTCCTGTTCACGTTCGCCATGCTAGCGGCGTACCGTCTAGGGGCCTATATACCCCTGCCTGGGGTCAACCCCCAGGTCCTCGGCGGAGGCCTCCAGACCAGCAACCCCATAACGGGTTTGTTCGGGACCTTCACCGGCGGGGCCTTCAACAACTTCTCGGTGTTCTCCCTGGGGATCATGCCCTACATAACGGCCGCTATCGTGATGCAGCTCATGACGGTCGCCATCCCCCGCCTTCAGGAGCTGGCCAAAGAGGGCGAGACGGGTCAGCAGAAGATCACGCAGTACACCCGCTACTTTACGCTCGTGCTGGCGCTCGTCCAGTCTGTGGCGATGGTCTACTTCTTCCGCTCGGCGCAGGGCGGCGGGGCGCTCGCGGGGGTAAGCCCCGTCCAGATACTCGTCGCCGTCATCACCCTCACGACGGGCGTGATGCTCACGATGTGGTTCGGCGAGCTTATAAGCCAGCGGGGCCTCGGTAACGGTATATCTCTTATCATAACGGCTTCGATCCTCTCGAGGGCGCCGCAGGCCGTACAGGCGCTCAGGGAGAATGGCGACGTGCTCACGGTGGTCGTGCTCGGGCTGCTCGCGGTCTTGATCATCGCGGCCATCGTGTTCGTCAACGAGGGCCAGCGCAGGATCCCGATCACCTACGCCAAGCGGCAGGTCGGCCGCAAGATGAGCCAGGGCGGGACCACCTATTTGCCTCTCAAGGTCAACATGGCAGGGGTTATCCCGATCATCTTCGCCTCTTCGCTGCTGCTCTTCCCCGTCGTGCTTGCCCAGTTGGCCTCAAGCGGGGACCCTGACTCCATACTCGCCCGCCTGTCGGCCTTCTTCAATGCGGGGGGTGCGCCTTACCTGATCCTCTACGCGCTCCTGATCATCATGTTCACCTACTTCTACACCGCCGTGCAGTTCAACCCGGTCGAGCACGCAGACAACCTCAAGAAGAGCGGCGGCTACGTCCCCGGATACAGGCCAGGCCAGCCGACGGCCGTCTACCTCAACAACGTGCTGACCAGGATCACGCTCTTCGGCGCCCTGTTTTTGGCCGTCGTCGCCGTGCTGCCTTATCTGATCTCGGGCACGCTTGGCCTGGGGCAGCAGATCTTCCTCGGTGGCACCTCGATCCTGATCGTGGTCGGCGTCTCGCTCGATACGGTTCGCCAACTCGAGAGCCAGCTGATGATGCGCAACTACGAAGGGTTTTTGAGGAAGCGATGAGGGTTATCCTGCTTGGGCCCCAGGGAGCGGGCAAGGGAACGCAGGCGCAGCGCCTCGCCGATAAGGTTGGGGCCACGCACATCTCCACGGGGGATATAGTGCGCGCCGAGATAAAGTCGGGCTCCGAGCTGGGCAAGAAGGTACAGGACTACAACGACCGCGGCGAGCTGGTGCCGGATGAGATCATCGTGGAGATGGCGAAGCCCTACCTGGATGACGCCGAGGCCTGGCTCCTCGACGGCTTCCCGCGCAACGAGGCCCAGGCCAAAGCTCTTGACGAGGCGCTCGTCGACATCGGTGAGGACCTCGACGCGGTGGTCGCACTCGAGGCGCCCGACGACGCGCTCGTCGAGCGGCTCTCGGGACGGCGCCAGAGCCAGGCTACGGGTAAGATCTACCACGTCAAGCACGACCCGCCCCCCGAGGACGGTGACGACCCTGGCCCTTTCATCCAGCGCGATGACGACGCCGAGGAAGCCATAAGGCGCAGGCTTGAGATCTACCACGACCAGACCGAACCCCTGAAGGACTACTACGCGGAGCGCGACCTCCTCGTGACGGTCGACGCCGAGCAGGAGATACCTAAGGTCACAGACGACATACTCGGGGCCGTCGGGCGGGGGGAAGACGCTTGATCGTCCGCAAGAGCAAGGCGGAGCTCGAGGCGATGCGCGAAGGCGGGCGCATAACCGCGGACTGCCTGAAGATGCTCGAGGAGAACGTCAGGCCTGGCGTGACGACGCGGGAGCTCGACCGTCTCGCCGAAGAGTTTATCCGCGCCCGTGGCGGGACTCCTGAGTTCAAGGGATACCAGGGATTTCCGGCTTCCATCTGCGCCTCGCCGAACGCCATGATCGTACACGGTATACCCGGCTCCTACCGGCTGAAGAGCGGCGACATAATCTCCCTCGACGTCGGCGTCCGCTACGAGGGCTTCGTAACCGACTCGGCGACCACTGTCCCTGTCGGCCAGGTACCGCATGAAGTCGTTGGACTTCTGGGCGTAACGAGGGAGTGCCTCGCGGCGGCGACGGAGCAGATGCGTGCCGGCAAGAGGCTCGGGGACGTGGGACACGCGATACAGGCCCTCGCCGAGTCGCGCGGTTACGGGGTCGTCAGGGACCTCGTCTCCCACGGGGTCGGGCGCCAGATGCACGAGGACCCTCAGATTCCGAACTACGGTAACCCTGGTACGGGGCCGCGTCTGCAGCCAGGCATGACCTTCGCTATCGAGCCCATGATCACGCTCGGCGACTACGACATCCGCCTCAGCGAGTGGGACGGGTGGTCGATCTACACGGCCGACGGCTCCCTCTCGGCCCACTTCGAGAACACCATCGCCGTCACCGAAAATGGCCCCTGGGTACTCACGAAGAATGGGGACGCACAGGGGTAGAAAACGGCATTCGCCGGTGGGAGAGGCCAGCCCGGCGTGGTAAGATATCCGTTTGGCTTCAGCCATCTTGTAACTACTTGAGAAGAGGAGGTCCTTGGCCAAAGAAGATGTCATAGAGGTTGAAGGCACCGTAACCGAGGCGCTGCCCAACACGCAGTTCCGGGTCGAGCTGGACAATGGGCACAACGTGCTGGCGCACATCTCCGGCAAGATGCGGATGAACTACATCCGGATCCTTCCCGGTGACAGGGTGAAGGTGGAGTTGAGCCCCTACGACTTGAGCCGGGGACGCATCACCTACAGGTTCAGGACTTAAGGAGAGAGCTGTGAAAGTAAGGGCGAGCGTGAAACCAATTTGTGAGCGGTGCAAGGTCATAAGACGCCGTGGGGTGGTGCGGGTCATCTGCACGAACCCGAGGCACAAGCAGAGGCAGGGTTAGCATGGCGCGGATAGCAGGAGTAGACCTTCCGCGCGAGAAGCGGGTCGAGGTAGGCCTTACCTACATCTTCGGCGTCGGGCGTTCGACGGCGAGCAAGATCTGCCGCGACACCGAGGTCGACCCTGACACGAAGGTTCGGGACCTGGCCGAGGGTGAGGTCGGTAAGATAAGGACCTACATCGACCAGAACGTCGAGGTCGAGGGCGACCTGAGACGCGAGACGCAACAGAACATCAGGCGGCTCATAGACATAGGGACGTACAGGGGGATCAGGCACCGCAGGGGCCTCCCCGTGCGCGGGCAGCGCACCAAGACGAACGCCCGCCAGCGCAAGGGACCGAAGCCCTCGATAGGCGGGAGGAAGAAGAGGTAGATGGGAAGGCAAAGGCAACAGCGGCAGCGAACGCGCGGGGCGAGCCGGGCGCGGCGAAAGGTCCGCAGGAACGTAACGACGGGCGTGGTCCACATCAAGAGCTCCTTCAACAACACCATCGTCTCCGTGAGCGACCAGGAGGGAAACGTCATAGCCTGGGAGTCGGCGGGGTCGCTCGGGTTCAAGGGTAGCCGCAAGAGCACGCCCTTCGCGGCCCAGATGACGGCCGAAAGTGTCGCCAACAAGGCGATGGACCAGGGTGTGAGGCGCGTGGACATAGAGGTGAAGGGGCACGGATCCGGCCGTGACATGGCCGCCAGGACCTTCCAGTCCATGGGCATAGAGGTCCTCGGTATCAAGGACGTGACGGGCCAGCCGCACAACGGTTGCAGGCCGCCCAAGAGGCGCAGGGGGTAGCATGGCGCGTTATACAGGACCGAGGGGCAGGAGAGACCGCAGGGCTGGGGTAATGCTCTCGTCGATGCGGAAGAACCCGCTCGAGAAGAAGCCGTATCCGCCAGGCGAACATGGCCGAGGCAGGCACCGCCAGACGGAGTTCGGCCTGAGGCTCATGGAGAAGCAGAAGGCCAGGTGGTACTACGGCGTCTCCGAGAAGCAGTTCAGGCGGGCCTACGACAGGGCCACGAGGATGCAGGGCGTCTCGGGCGAGAACCTCCTGAGGCTCATGGAGCTCAGGATGGACAACGTCGTCTACAGGATGGGCTTCTCCACGAGCCGTCCTCAGGCGCGGCAGCTCGTCGTGCACGGGCACTTCCAGCTCAACGGCCGCAAGCACAACATCCCTTCGGCCATTTTGAAGCCTGGCGACGTCATCACGGTCAAGGAGAAGAGCAGGAACCTCGAGCCGATCCAGAACGCCGTCGAGAACGTCGTCGCCGTCCCGGCTTGGCTCGAGGCCGACCACGACAACTTCACGGGCAGGCTCCTCCACACGCCTGGGCGCGACGAGATCGACACGCCCGTCGAAGAGCAGCTCATCATCGAGTTCTACAGCCGGTAACGACCAGACACATTTACAGCAGGTGATATTTTGACGATGTTGGACATAGCACCGCCCCGTTTCAGGGTGGAAGAAGAAGAGTCAAGGCGCGGCATTTTCGTCGCCGAGCCGTTGCCGCGGGGGCTTGGGCACACCCTGGGCAACTCGCTCAGGCGCGTCATGCTCTCAGGGCTGACGGGGGCCGCGGCGACCAAGATCCGCATAGAGGGCGTCTCGCACGAGTTCTCGACAATAGAGGGCGTCACGGAGGACGTCGTTGACATCATCCTCAACGTGAAGGGCTTGAAGTTCAAGCTCGAGCGTGAGGAGCCGATGGAACTTACGATCGCCAAGGACGGACCTGGCGAGGTCACGGCGGCCGATATAGAACTGAAGGCCGACGTAGAGGTGGTCGACCCCGAGGCGTACATAGCGAGCGTCTCGGACGGCGGGCACCTCGACATGCGCCTGACGGTCGAGAGGGGCCAGGGCTACGTGAGGGCCGAGCAGAACAAGAGCGACGCAGACCCAATAGGGGTCATCGCCGTCGACTCGCTGTTCTCCCCGGTACAGAGGGTCAACTACACGGTCACGGAGACGCGGGCAGGCGCAAGGGCAGACCTCGACTCGCTGCGGATGGAGGTCTTTACCGACGGGCGCATAGAGCCGCAGGAGGCGCTGCAGGATGCCTCCAAACAGCTCATGGACTTCCTCGGCCTCTTCACCGACGGTTACCAGGGGGCAGGCGCCACGGAAACCCGCCAGCGCGGCGGGCGGCCCGTCATCACCGACGAGCGTCCGGTCGAGGACCTGGAGCTCACGGTCCGCTCCTACAACTGCCTCAAGCGCGAGGGGGTCGACACCATAGGCCAGCTCGCCACCATGACCGAAGAGGAGCTCATGAACATCCGCAACCTCGGGATGAAGAGCGTGGATGAGATCCGCTCCAAGCTCCTGGAGTACGGGTATTCCCTGGAGAGCGAGGGAAATGAGGCACGCTAAGCGAGGCCGGAAGCTGGGCCGCGAGGCGCAGCACCGTAACCTGATGCTAGGCACGATGGCCGGGCAGGTGATCACACACGGTCGCATCAAGACGACGGCTCCGAAGGCGAAGGAACTACGCGGCGTCGTCGATAAGCTGATCAACACGGCCAAACGGGACGACCTCGCATCCAGGCGCCAGGCGGTCAAGGTCCTCAAGGACAAGACCGTCGTGCGCCGCCTCTTCGAGGACGTGGCCCCTGAGCTCGACGACCGCAACTCGGGCTACACGCGTATCCTGAAGCTCGGTCCCAGGCTCGGCGACGGCGCCGAGACCGTCTACCTGGAGCTGGTCAACCACACGACGGAGTAGCCCCACCCTTGCAGAACCCAGGCACAGGGACCCGCCAAGGTGGGTCCCTCGCCGTTTCCTGCGAAGATCTCAGCTTCTCCTACCCCGGCTCAGGACGCCCCGCGCTCTCTGGGGTGAGCTTCACGCTCAGCAAGGGCGAGTACGTCGGGGTGGTCGGCCCGAACGGCGGCGGCAAGTCAACCCTCGTCCGCCTCCTGAACGGCCTCCTGCGGCCAGACTCTGGCCGCGTATGCGTCTCAGGCCATGACCCGGCCACGGAACCCTTCGAGGTACGCAAGCATCTCGGCATCCTTTTCCAGAACCCGGATAACGGCCTCGTCGCCCCCTTCGTCGAGGACGACGTCGCGTTCGGCCTCGAAAACCTCGGCGTCCCCCGGCCCCAGATGGGCGAAAAGGTCGCGGGCGCAATAAGGGCGGTCGGGCTCGAGGGCTACGAGCGCCGCGAGCCCCACACGCTCTCCGGCGGTGAGAAGCAGCGCGTGGCCCTGGCGGGTCTCCTTGCCGTCGAACCCGAGATCCTCGTCCTCGACGAACCGACCTCGATGCTAGACGCCGCGGGGCGCATGGAGGTACTGGAGCGTTTCGAAGCCCTGCGGGCCGAAAAGACCGTCTTGCACGTGACCCACCACCTCGAAGAGCTCATGAACGCGGACCGTATCCTCGTCTTGAACGGCGGTGAGCTCGTGGCAGACGAGAGCCCTCAGCGACTACTCTCCGACGCCGGTCTGCTATGGGCGAACCGGCTCGTCTTGCCCGTAGTGCCGAGGCTCGCCCTCGAGCTCGGCCTTCCGGCGACGTTGGGGACGCCAGAAGACCTGGCCGAGGCCATCTTCGCGAGGGCGAGATGAGGCTCGAGCTCAAAGACGTGCGTCATGTCTACGGCGCTGGTACCCCCTTCGAGGTCGAGGCGCTGCGCGGCGTCTCCCTCAGCGTGGAGCAGGGAGAGGTGCTCGGCATCGTAGGCGGCACGGGTTCCGGCAAGAGCACGCTCGTGCAGCACATGAACCTGCTGCTCGCCCCGAGCAGCGGGAAGGTGCTCGTCGACGGCGTGGACGCGCGCTCCGTCAAAAAGAGCGGGCTGCGGCGCAGGGTCGGGCTTGTATTCCAGTTCCCCGAGTCGGCGCTCTTCGCCCCGACCGTAGAGGAGGACGTGGCCTTCGCCCCGCAAAGGCTCGGGTTGGATGAAGAGCAGGTGCGGGAACGGGTAGGCGAGTCCTTGCGGGCGCTTGGAGCTGAGGACCTCGCGGGGCGTTCGCCTTTCGCGCTCTCGGGCGGCGAGAAGCGGCGGGTCGCCATCGCGGGGGTGCTCGCAATGGGCCCAGAAGTCCTCGTCCTCGACGAGCCGACGGCCGGTCTCGACCCTGCCACCAGGGAGGAGTTGCTGGCCCTGATCCGAAACCTGCGCACAGCGGGCATCTCCGTCGTGCTCGTCTCCCACGACCTTGACGAGGTCGCCGAGGTCGCTGACCGGGTGTGCGCGCTTCACAGAGGCAGGGTGCGCGCCGTCGGAACCCCTGCCGAGGTCTTCTACGGGGAGCCTGCGCAGGCTCCCGCCACGGTACGGGTGGTCTCTCTCCTCAGAGAGTCGAGCCCTGGCATCGGTGCCCCCGTACGTTTCGACGAGACGCTCGCCGCTCTGAGGTCTCTGGGTTGACGAGTCTCGGCCAGTTCTACCCCGTCGCCTCGCCGGTCCACGACCTCGATCCGAGGGCCAAGATCCTGGCAACTGCCGTGCTCGTCGTCGGGCTTTTCCTCGTCGACTCGACGGCTGGCCTCCTCTTCGTCGCCGCCGCGCTCGCGGCGCTCGTGGCGTTGAGCCGTATCCCGGCCCGCGCTTTCTTACGCCTCCTGAGGCCCGTGCTGCTGATCGTGGCGCTCACGGCAACGTTCCAGGTCCTCTTCTCACAGGAGGGCGCTACCGTCTTCGAGTGGGGCTTCCTCGAGGTCCATACAGGCGGGTTGCGGCTCGGGTTCTTCCTGGCCTTACGCATACTGTTGCTCGTCGGGGTGGCAGGGTTGCTCACCGCGACGACGGCTCCCGTTGCGCTAACCGATGGGATCGAAGATCTTCTCTCCCCCTTGAAGAGGATGCGGTTCCCCGCGCACGAGGTGGCGATGATGATGACCATAGCGCTCCGTTTCATCCCCACGCTCGGGGATGAGGCCGAGAAGATCAAAGGCGCCCAGGCCGCCCGCGGCGCCGATTTCTCGGAAGGGGGCCCGATGCGCAGGGCGCGCTCCCTGATCCCCGTGCTCGTGCCGCTGACCGTCGGCGCCTTCCGCCGCGCCGACGAACTGGCTGAGGCGATGGAGAGTAGGGGCTACAGGGGCGGCGATGGACGTACCCGCTACCGCGAGCTGCGCTTCCGCGCGCGTGACGCGCTCGCGCTGGCCTTCACCGTGCTCGTCCTCCTCGTCGGGGTCTTGCTTTGAAGAAATACGCAGGACTCCTCGAGTACGACGGCGCCGACTTCGCCGGATGGGCCGCCCAACCGGGGCGCCGGACTATCGAGGGCGTACTCTCTGGGGCGCTCTCCACCGTGTTGCGCCAGCCGGTCAAGATGGCCGTCGCGGGCCGAACAGATGCGGGGGTGCACGCCAGTGGTCAGGCCGTCTCCTTCGAAGCGGCGACGGACCTCCGTCCGGCCTCGATCTCCTACAAGACCACGGCTGTACTACCGAAAGATGTCGCGCTCCGCCGCTGCGTCGCCGTGCCCAACGATTTTGACGCCCGCAGGGACGCGAGGAGCCGGACCTACGCATACAGACTGGTCAACGACGAGATAAGGTCCCCCTTGATGCGCCACCGCGCAGCCTTCGCGCCCCAGAGATTGGATTTTGATCTCCTCTCCGCGGCGGGAGAGCTGGTGGAAGGGACCCACGACTTCGAGGCCTTCACCCCATCGAAGGGCTACCACGTCCGCTTCGAGCGGTCCGTTACCCACTCGCGCTGGACCACAAATGACGACCTGCTAACGTATCGCATAACCGCCGCCTCGTTCCTTTACGGCATGGTCCGTACCCTGGTCGGCACCATGCTCGAGGTCGCGAGCGGGAAGAGGGACCTGACGGAGTTCGGCCGGCTGCTCTCGGGAGGACGGCGCAGCGAGGCAGGACCCGCCGTAGCCAGCCGCGGTCTCACGCTGGTCGGTGTAGGCTACGACAATCCGGATTTATGGAGGAGTGAAAGATGAACACAGACGATACGAGAGGGCTCCTTGAGAAGATCGACGTCTACATCGAAGAGTTGTTCGAGCCTTCTGACGAGGTCCTCGAAGCCGCCCTCAGGGACTCCCGGCGGGCCGGGCTGCCTGAGATAAACGTCTCGCCCAACCAGGGCAGGCTGATGCAATTGCTCGCCGAAACAGCAGGGGCTCGGCGCATACTCGAGATAGGCACCCTCGGCGGCTACAGCGCCATCCACCTGGCCCGCGCCCTGCCAGAAGATGGAACCCTCATCTCCCTGGAGATAGACGAGCACCATGCCGGCGTAGCCCGTAAGAACGCCGAGCGGGCAGGACTCTCCGGCATCGTCGAGGTCAGGGTCGGCGATGCCCACGAGCTCCTCGCCGATCTCATAGAAGCCGGCGAAGGCCCGTTCGACGTGATCTTCATAGACGCCGACAAAGAGAGTTATCCCGAGTACCTGGACGCATCGCTACGCCTTGTGCGACCAGGCTCCCTGATCCTCGGCGACAACACCATAAGGGGCGGCACCGTGCTCGACCCCCAGGAGGAAACGGCGCGGTCGACGCGGGAGTTCAACCGGAGGGTAGCCGAAGATCCCAGGCTCTACGGCATCGTGCTCCCCCTGATCCGGGAGCGTATAGACGGTCTCACGATAGCAAGGGTCGTGTAGAGAGGCAGCTTGCAATGAGGTTGAACCTCATTGCAAGCAATTCAGCACTTCAGCCGGGCAGCATTTCAGCAAGAACAGCAAGCTGACAGGCTGAAGTGCTAACAGGCTGAAATGCTTACAAAGGCTGGTCCTTTTGCCGATGTATGCTACTATTTGATCCGTCTAAAGGCCTTTGAAGTTCGCACAAGCTCCGGAGGATGATGAAGAGTTACATGGCGCGGCCACTAGAGGTCGAGCGGAAATGGTATGTCGTGGATGCCGAGGGCAAGCACCTCGGGCGTCTGGCGACGCAGATCGCACGCGTCCTGCGCGGCAAGAACAAGGTACAGTACACGCCGCACGTCGACGTCGGCGACTTCGTTGTCGTCATAAACGCAGGCAAGGTGGTCGTCACGGGCAAGAAGGCCGAGCAGCGGGTCTACAGGCGCCACTCGGGCTACCCCGGCGGCATGAAGGAGACTAGCTACGAGCAGATGCTCGCGCGCAAGCCGACCGAGGTTTTGCGCAAGGCCGTCTACGGGATGATGCCGAAGAGTCGGCTCGCCCGGAAGCAGTTCAAGAAGTTGAAGATCTACGCGGGCCCAGAGCACCCACACGCCGCTCAGGACCCACAAGAGCTCGAGGTGAAGTAGATGGCGGAGGCGCTGTACATCGGAACAGGACGACGTAAGACCGCCGTTGCGCGGGTAAGGTTGCTGCCTGGGGACGGCAAGATCACCGTCAACGGCCGCGACCTGGACGAGTATTTTCCGCGTCCTGCCTACCGCACGGCCGTTCGCTCTCCTCTCGAGCTCCTCGGCTCTGGCGGCCGCTACGAGATCGTCGCCAAGATCGAAGGCGGCGGCCCGACCGGTCAGGCTGAGGCCCTGCGCCACGGTATAGCCAGGGCGCTCGCCGAGGAGTCACAGGAGGCCCGCGGCGAGCTGAAGGCCGCTGGGATGCTTACCCGCGACCCGAGGGCCGTCGAGCGCAAGAAGTACGGCCTCAAGAAGGCCCGCAAGCGCCCGCAGTTCTCCAAGCGCTAGGACTGCAAGAGCAACCTTTGTGGCGGGCCCCTTTCGCGTGGCGGAGGGGGCCCGTTTGCGTCCCTACCCCCCTAGAGCGGAGACGAACTGAAAGGGAGAACCACAACATTCGGCACCGATGGGGTACGCGGGGTCGCCAACAAGGGCCTTCTGCCTGAGGACGCCCTGAGCCTCGGGCTCGCCGCTTCCCGAGCCTTCGGGGGGAAGATGCTCGTCGGACGCGACACGCGCCTCTCCGGAGAGATGCTCGCCCGCGCCCTCTCCTCCGGCGCCGCCAGCGGTGGAGCCAGTGTCTTCGACCTCGGCATCCTGCCTACGCCCGGCGTCGCGGCACTCGCGCCGCGCCTCGGTGCTTCGGCCGCCGGCGTCGTGAGCGCCTCGCACAACCCCTACCCGGATAACGGCATCAAGTTCTTCTCGGGAGAAGGCCGCAAGCTCTCTCCGCAGAAAGAGCGAGAGATAGAGACCCTGCTTGAGCACGAAGTCCCGCGCCCGACGGGAGGTGGGATCGGAAGTGTCGAAACGCCCGGCGACGCCGCGCGGATGTACGCGGAGCACGTGCTGGAGCGGCTGCGTCCACCGGCTGGGGGCATGAAGGTACTCCTCGACTGCGCCAACGGGGCTGCCTACGAGGTGGCGCCGCTGGTGTTTTGGGAGGTTGGCCTGGATCTCACGCTCGAGGGGGTCGAGCCTACGGGCACGAACATAAACGATCGTTGCGGCTCGACGCACGTCGGGGAGCTCGATGCCTCGGGGCATGACGTGGCTTTCGCCTTCGACGGGGACGCCGACAGGGTGCTCGCCGTCGATGAGAAGGGTAACGTCGTGGACGGGGATAGGATCATCGCCATCCTGGCCCGCGACATGAAGGAGCGCGGCGTCCTCTCGGGCGCGGTCGTGGTCACGGTGATGAGCAACCTCGGTTTCTTCAAGGCGATGGAGGCGATGAGGATACCCTACGAGGTGACGGATGTCGGGGACAGGCACGTCGCCGAGGCTATGGGCCGGCTCGGGGCCCCTCTCGGCGGCGAGCAGTCGGGGCATGTGATCCTCTCCGAGCACGTCACGACCGGGGACGGCATAGTTACGGCGCTCGCCCTCCTCGACGTGATGGTCCGCAGCGGCAGATCCCTCTCGGAGCTGGCGGCGGTGATGGAGGTGTACCCGCAGACCCTGATCAACGTGACGGTAGAGGAGCCGGGGGCTGCGAAGGCCGTCGCGGCCTCTGAGGCGGTAGGGGAGGCCGTCTCTGAGGCAGAGAGCAGGCTCGGGGAGGAAGGACGCGTCCTCTTGAGGCCGAGTGGGACCGAGCCGGTCGTGCGGGTGATGGTAGAGCATACGGACGAGACGGTGTGCCGGGAGGTCTGCGAGGAGGTCTCGCGGATCGTTGCCGGAGCCGGTAAGGAGGGAACTTGAGGTTTGTAGGCTGTGCGCTGGCGTGGAGACCGGGTGAGGCGCGGGAGAAAGTCTCCTGCCTTGTGGTAATGGACGAGCGGGGGAGCATCATCGCCAACTCGTTCGCGGCGAACTCGGAGGACATAGCGAGGGCTGTAGAGGGATACGGGGAGGACCGGCGGGGCGTTCTCGTCGGCATCGACGCGCCGCTCGCCGTCCCTAACGAGAGGGGAACGCGTAGAATAGAACGCATCCTCTCGAAGGTAGCCCTTCCCGCTTACTCGGCGAGCCGCAGGATGTTCGGCGGCGAGCCTCTCTCCGAGGAGTTGCTCTCCGAGCTCGAGAAGGTCGGCGTCGAGTACACGGATTACCCTTTCCCGCGGGAGAGGGGTCAGAGCGTCGCCGTCGAGGTCGACTCAGTCGCGACGCTGAAGGTCCTCTCCCTGGAGCGCTCGGGCGCGGCTGATAACGGCGACCTCACCCAGCGGCTGCGCGCTATGGACGATCCCAAGTTCCGCAAGGGCAACAAGGAGAGCAGGGCAGCGGGGCTCAGGGGCGCCGTCGAGCTCCTCTGGGATACGCCTGGCCTCAGGCTCAGGACAGGCAACCTCTCCGCGGACATCTCCGCGCCCGAGAACGTGGATGTCTCCAAGCTCGACGTCTCCGCGGAGATGTCCCACGCGGAACTGGACAGGACGGTCAGCCTCGTGGAAGGGACGCTCGCCGCCTACACCGTCCACCGCCACTGGAGGGGTAGGGACGGCTCGATTGTGGTCGGGGCTGGAGATGAGGGCTCAGTCCTCCTGCCGGCGAGGAACGCCCTGCGCGAGCGCCTGGCAGAAGAGTGCACGACGGCAAGCGTACCCTACGTATAGCTACGAGGGCTGGCAAATTTTCCTGCCCTATCCTACCCTGTAACGAGGCTACCAGGAAAGGAACGAGAGAGCGTTGAAGGTGGTTTCGCTTAACGTGGGCTTGCCCCGGGCGCAGCGCTACGGACGAGAAGAGGTGCGTACGGGCGGGGTCAAGAACCCCGTCCCGCACGCCCTGCTCCGTTCCTTCGGTTTCGTCGCCGACGGACAGGCCGACCTGGTGAACCACGGCGGAGCGGACAAGGCCGTCTGCGTCTACCCGCACGACCACTACGCGCACTGGGAGAAGGTGTTCGGCCACGAGTTGGAGCCAGGCGCCTTCTCCGAGAACCTGACCATCTCGGGCGCCGTCGAGACCGGCGTCTGCATAGGCGACGTATTCGGGGTCGGCGAGGCGGTGGTCCAGGTCAGCCAGCCGCGGACGCCCTGTAGCAAGCTGGCTGGCAAGAACGGGCAGAGGCTACTCACGAAGTGGGTCGGGCAGACGGGCTACACAGGGTTTTATATGCGGGTCATCTCGGAGGGGATCGTGAGATCCGGCGACGCCTTCGAGCTCGTCGAGGGCCATCCCGGCCGCATCTCCATAGCCGCCGTCAACGACATCATCTTCGGACGGTCGGAGGACGTCGGGTTGATCGAAAACCTCGCCAACCTCCCCGAGTTCGGCGCCGACGGACGGGCCCTCTTCGCTGAGCGTCTGGGCCGAAGGCGGGAGATGAGCCCGGGATGAGCCTCAAAGTCCGAATCATCCCATGCCTCGACGTGGATGCAGGCCGCGTCGTGAAAGGGACGAACTTCACCAACCTCAGGGATGCTGGTGACCCTGTGGAGCTCGCGGCCCTCTACGACAGGGAGGGGGCCGATGAGATCGTGTTCTACGACATCACGGCCTCCCACGAGCAGAGGGACACGGCAGCGGCGCTGGCCCGCCGCGCTGCGGAGGAGGTCTTCGTCCCCTACACCATAGGCGGCGGCGTCAGGACGGCAGACGACATGCGTGCCATGCTGCGCGCGGGTGCCGACAAGGTCTCCATAAACAGCGCCGCCGTGAGGAACCCCGACCTGATCGAAGAGGGAGCAGAACGCTTCGGGAGCCAGTGCGTCGTGTTGAGCGTCGACGTCAAGCGGCGTGGTTTCTATCCCGGGTGGGAGGTCTACCTGAACGGCGGACGGGTAAACACGGGGATGGACGCCATTGGGTGGCTGGTCGAAGGTGAGAGGCGGGGAGCGGGGGAGTTCGTATTGAACAGCATGGACGCCGACGGGACTGAGACCGGCTACGACCTCGACCTCATCTCCGCCGTCGCGGAGAAGACGACGCTTCCCATAGTCGCATCGGGTGGGGCGGGGAGCCCGGAACATATGATCTCCGCCGTGAACGCGGGCGCGGGCGCCGTGCTGGCGGCGAGCATCTTCCACTTCGGCGAGTACAACATCGCCGAGGTCAAGGAGCACATGATGCAGGCCGGCATCCCTGTCCGGCTGGTGGATCCCGAGCGGGAGGTCGAATATGGCAGGTAGATCGAAAGACCCGGCGACTAGATGACCCAGTCCATCGACAGGGTAGAGTTCGACCGGAACGGCCTGGTGCCTGTCGTCGCCCAGGATGCCGCTACGGGCGACGTGCTGACGCTCGCCTACGCGAACCGCGAGGCCGTCGAGAAGACGCTCGCGAGCGGTGAGGCCCACTACTACTCACGCTCGCGCTCCGAGCTGTGGCGCAAGGGCGCGACGAGCGGCAACACGCAGAGGGTCGTCGAGGTCAGGCTGGACTGCGACGGAGACGCCCTCCTCTACAGGGTCGAGCCGCGCGGACCGGCCTGCCACACCGGCGAGAAGAGTTGCTTCTTTACCACCCTGGCCGGCGAAGGCGTAGGAGTCGCCGCAGGCGGGCACGAGGTCCCTTTCGGGACGATGGTCGAGCGACTGGCGGGGACTATAGAGCAGCGTCACAGGGAGATGCCCGAGGGGTCTTATACCGTGTCCCTGATCGAGGGCGGACCCGAGCGGCTCGCCCAGAAGGTGGGGGAGGAGGCCGTCGAGGTCGTCGTGGCCGCGCTCTCCGGCGACAGGCTACCGGAGGAGGTAGCCGACCTCGTCTACCACCTTCTGGTTCTCCTGGAGGAGCGGGACGTCGGAATAGAGAGCGTGGCGAGGGTGCTGCATGACCGGCATGGCTAGTATGAACCTCGTCCCCTCGCTTGGTGAGGCGCGCGCCCTCGCCCGCTCCTACGACGTAGTGCCGCTTTACGCGGAGTTCATAGGGGACCTGGAGACCCCGATCTCGGCCGTGCTCAGGTTCGCCGGGGAGGACACGGTGTTCCTGCTCGAGAGTGCGGAGTCGGCCGAGAGGTTCGGGCGCTACTCCTTCCTCGGTTTCGACCCGAAACGCACGCTCTCATACAGAGACGGTCTCTACACGGTCGTCGACGCCGACGGGGTAAGAGAGGTTCCCGCCAAAGACCCCTTCAGGGGCCTGGCCGAGATCGTCGGCAAGAAGAGCGTGGCCCCGCTCCCAAACCTCCCCTCCTTCGTCGGGGGCGCCGTCGGGTACTTCTCCTACGACGCCGTGCGTTACCTCGAACGCCTCCCCAACGCCCCCGAAGACGACCTCGACGTCCCCGAGGCCTACTTCGCCGTTACCGACACCCTTATAGTCTTCGACCACCTCAGGCACAAGGTGCTCGTCGTCTCGCTGGTCGACGCGGCCGGCCTGCGCGACGTGGACGGCGAGGGCTTCTCTGCGGCCTACAGGCGGGCCGCAGACGATATTCGCAGGATCGCGGAGCGTCTCTCGGCCCCGATGGTGCGCCAGGCACCAGAGTTCGGTACGGGGTTCGAGATCTCCTCGAATTTTACGAAGGACAACTACGAGGATGCCGTCGAAAAAGCCAAAGAGTACATCAGGGCGGGGGACGCGTTCCAGATCGTACCTTCCCAGAGGTTCGCCGCCGAGATAGGGGACCTCGACCCGCTCCTCCTGTACCGCGGCCTGCGCACGGTCAACCCATCCCCTTACATGACCTACCTGAAGCTCGGCGGCCTCTCCCTCGTCGGCGCCTCCCCCGAACCGCTGGTACGCGTCGAGGGGCGCCGGGTGATGACCCGCCCCGTCGCGGGAACCCGCGGGCGCGGCGCTATGCCTGAAGAGGACGCGGCCCTGGCCGAAGAGCTTCTGGCCGACGAGAAAGAGCGGGCCGAGCACGTCATGCTCGTCGACCTGGGGCGCAACGACCTCGGGCGTGTCAGCGAGGTCGGCTCTGTCGAACTCGAGAGCTTCATGGAGATAGAGCGCTACTCGCACGTCATGCATATCGTCTCCACCGTCGAGGGAGACCTGCGCGAGGATCTGACGGCCCTGGACGCCCTCGCCGCCGCCTTCCCGGCTGGGACCGTCTCCGGCGCGCCGAAGGTGAGGGCTATGGAGATCATCGACGAGCTGGAGAGCACCCGCCGCGGCCCTTACGCCGGCGCCACGGGCTACTACAGCATCGACGGCCGCCTCGATACCTGCATAACCCTCCGTACGGCCCTCCTCAAAGACGGCGTTGCCTACTTCCAGGCCGGAGGCGGCGTCGTCGCCGACTCAGTCCCCTCGCTGGAGTACGAGGAGACCCGCAACAAGGCACGGGCCGTGGAGCGTGCGCTAGAGGTTGCCCGCAGCCGCGAAATGTGGCTGTAGCGGCACGCCTGCGGCGTGCCGCGCTGGTCAGCATTTCAGCTTTTCCGTGCGGTTTCGCGTTGCGTCTGCCTGGTCCCCTGTTCTTGCACGGACGGGCTGGAGCTTCGGGATCATCGAGAGTTCGGCTGAAATGCTGACGGCTGTCAAGTTCCGCTATACTCTCTCCGCGATGTTAGGGATTTTTCTCGTGCTGTTCGGCTACGTTCTCGGCTCGGTGCCGACCGGCTACCTTGTCGGACGGGCCTTCGGCGTGGACGTGCGGAAGGTCGGTAGCGGCAACATCGGTACGGCCAACGTGCTCAGGGCCGCCGGTAAGTGGGCAGCCGTGCTCACGCTCGCCGGCGACATGCTCAAGGGACTGGTGCCCGTGGTGGTTGCCAGGCTCGTCGTAGACAACGAGTGGCTGATCGCAGCGGTCGCTTTCGCGGCGGTGATTGGGCACTGCTGGCCCGTCTTCCTGCGTTTCAAAGGCGGGAAGGCCGTGGCGACCGGCGCGGGGACGACCATCGGGCTCGCCCCGATAATAGGGCTCGGCCTCTTTGCCTTCTGGTGGGCTGTAGTGCTCGTGAGCCGCTACACGTCGCTCGGTGCAATCGCCGTAATGGTCGTCAGTCCCGTGGTGTTCTTGCTCTCCCATCAACCGCTACCTTACGTGCTTTATACGATCGTCGGGGGCGCGCTCGTCCTCTGGCGGCACAGGGAGAACGCGCGGGCCCTCCTGAAGGGGACCGAGAGGAAGGTAGGCCAGCGGGCCGAGGAGGAGGGCTAGTTGCTCAGCGAAGCGTACAGCGGCGAGAAGATATTGCTTACCGGGGGGACGGGCTTCCTTGGGACGGCGCTGGTCGAGAAGATCCTGCGTTCCCTCCCAGACCTCGGGCGCCTCTACCTCGTCGTCAGGCCCTCGCGCGGCAAGTGCGCAGCCGAGCGGTTCGAGCGCGACGTGCTAGGCGCCGCAGCCTTCCGCGGCCTGCGCGAGAAGCTTGGCGAGGAGTTCGAGTACCACGTATCGGAGAAGGTCCGTGTCCTCGAAGGCGATGTCCACGCGCCCTCGCTCGGGCTCGGCGAGGAGGACCTCGCGGAGCTCTCGCGCGAGGTCGACGTCGTGGTCCATTC
>JBBPYN010000082.1:0-19547 GCA_038199875.1 Rubrobacterales bacterium | reverse complement strand
GTTTTTTGTTGCCACGCGGAAAACCTGTGGCGCGGCCGGGTCACCCGGCCGCTCCCCTCGAACTTTCCGGCTATCTCTAGCCGGGGTCGACGGATTCTAGAGCGAGTCGTTGATGGTGAAGCCTTGCTTGTACTCCTCCATGTGCTTCTCGCGCTCCTCGTCGGACATCTCGTTCAAGAGCACGTTCGGGCTCTGGAACTCGATACCCTTGACGTTGTCCGTGGTCCACATCTTGCTCTGGTCGAACTGGACGTGCGGCTGCGGGACCAGGGTCTTGCCGTCGTTGCGGACGTAGCCGAGGTCGTGGACGATGTCGGCGAGATCCCAACCGTGGTAGAGGGTCTCCCACTCGCGCTTGCCAGTCATCTTGCCCATGGCTGGCGTCGGACGGCCCTTGTACTCCTCGCGGTAGGCTACCGTGTCTTGCCAGTGGCAGTGCTTGTGGCAGTAGGTCCTCCACTGGCCGTCCACGTAGTCCATGACGGTGTCTTCGCGGATCAGGCACGGAACCATGCAGCTCCAGCAGCGGTGCGGATACACGTAGCCGCTATTCTCGAATGCTATCGGCTTGTGGCCGTTTGGCTCGGAGAGCGTGCTGTAGTGCTCCCACCACTTACCAAACTTGTCGTACCAGCCTGGGTACTTGTCCTCGAACCACTCGAAGTCTTCCTCGGTCATCGGGTCGATGCGCCAGTAGTTGACCGGCCAGCCTGTGGCGAAGAACTGGGCCACGTGGTGGTGGTAGAAGTCGTCCGAGATCCTTCTCCAGGCGTCCTCGACGACATCATGGGGAACCTTCAGGCCGTACTTCTCGAGCGGCACCAGGTAGCTGCGATAGTAGTCATCGTAGTACCACCGCTTCCACATCTCCGCGTAGCTATCGCGGTCCTTACGCCGGTCCTTGGAGCCGTAGTCGATGATCGTCCCGATTGCGGCATCCACGACGGCGTGCTGGTTCCAGATCGAGTAGATAAGGTCGCGCTCTATGAGGTCCTTGTTCTCGTCGTTGGCCAGCGCCATCAAGAGCGTGCCGTAACCGTTGTTCATGTGCCGCGACTCGTCGGACTGGACCGAGAGGAACACCGTGGGCAGCAGGTAGTCGCCGTTTGCCGCCGCCTCGGAGGGCATCGCCACGAACAAGGTGTTCGTGAAGGCGGTCTCAGCCACGACCTGCAGGTAGATGTTGCACGCCGTCAAAGCGTCGCCGGTGGTGAAGCCCTCACCGAACTGGCGGCCTATGGTTCCCGCGTAGTTGTTGGAGAAGGCCTTCTCGGTGATATCGAACCCGGCTGGGTCGATGTAGTTCCTCATGTACTCGCGCTTGAGGTTCATCTGGATCGTCGAGTGGCGAACCTCGTCGATCATCTGGAACGCGAGCCCGTTGTGGATCTCCGGGTTCGGCACGGCCTCCGTCAACAGCGGCATCGCCCTGGCAGCCGATATCTCCGGGAAAGGAATGATGCTCAAGAAGAGCTTCTGCCACTCCATCCACCGCGGCTGCACCTGACGCCACATGTTCCCGCGGATCGCAGCGTCAACGGCGCCGTAAACCCGATGGTCCTTCTCCTCCTGCATGGGGAAGTAGGACTGCAGGACTTGCTTCATCGGGTCCTTCTGCCCGCCCTCTTTGAACGTGTAGTCGGTCTTGTATTTGGGATCCTTCTCTACGAAGGTCGGCTCCCAGGAGAGCTCCTGGATCTTCGCGTGAGCCTTGGAAACGCTTCTGCGCGCCACTAGTTTCACTCACTCCTTCTGTAAACAGTCAACACATGTGCCCTACTACTTGCTACCCGAAACTGCGCTCCTGGCCTGTCCCCTCTCGCCTCCTTTGTATCCCCCGTCGCAATGCTGCGACACTGATGATACGAGCGCGGGAACCGGGACGGCAACACTCGCGAAGCGCTTTTCCAACAGTGTATGAAATTTCACTGCGTAAAGATTTGTAGTAACATTTCGCGTTGGGAACAGAACATGTGGGCGGGACCTTAGAGTTTCAGGGGTGATCTTCGATGGCGCCTAACAACGGTTCGGGCGAGTTTGCCGGCGACCCGGCGGCGGGTCAGAAGAAGGGCGAACCCAAGTTCAAGAGCGTCCGGCGGGTGTTGAAGATAATGGACCTCATCAGCCGGCGGGGCGAGGAATTGACGGCGAAGGAGCTCGCGCGGGAGGTGAGCACGAACCTATCCAGTTGCTACTACCTGCTCAACGTACTCGCGGATGAGGGGTACATCGAGAAGATCCCGCGCACCGGCGGGTACAGGATCGGCCCGGTCGCCGCGATGCTCAGCGAGGGCGTCAGGAGCGACTTAGACGCCAGGATCGAACCCGTCGTCGAGGAGCTTTCGCGGCGGGCGCAGAGGCAGGCCTACGTCGCTGTGCTCTCGGCCGGGGAGATGGAGGTGGCCAGGGTGAAGACCCCGCCGCAGAGCCCACCCGTGGGTGTGGTCGAGGGGTTCCACGGGGCCTCGCACGCGCTCGCGCTGGGCAAGGTGCTGCTGGCAGGCATGGGCTCCGAGTACGTGAAGGGCTACATAGACGAGCACGGGCTCGAGGTCTTCACCCCGCGGACCATCATCCAGCCGGCCCAGTTGCACGCCCACCTCAACAAGGTCCGCATGGTGGGAGTGGCGTTGGATTTCGAGGAGTTCGCGCAGAACCTCTGCTGCGTGGCGGCGCCGGTCGAGGGCGAAAGGGGAAAAGTCGAGGGGGCGATAGGACTGTCGACCACGACGAGCCGCATCCGCGGCGAGAGCAGGCAACTGGTCGAAATGGTTCGGTGGGCGGCCGAGGAGGCTTCGGCGCTGCTAAGGAAGTGAGTCGCTGGCCGAGGGGCGACGCGAGACCGACGATGATCGAAGGAGGAATGGATGCCGAAGCTTGAGGTAGAAGGCGCGGGAACTTTCGACGTGGAGGAAGGCAAGCGGCTGGTCCTGGCCATCGAGGAGGACGCCGGGGTCGATATCATGCACGCCTGCGGCAGCTACGCCAAATGCACCACCTGCCGGGTGGAGTTCCTTGAAGGCGAACCCGAGGACATGACCGACTCGGAGATGACGATCCTCGACATGCGCCAGCTACTGGAGGAGGCGCGTCTCTCGTGCCAGATCTACTGCGAAGAAGACATGAAGCTGCGGGTCCTCATGACCGTCAGCGGCACCAAAGCCAATGACCCTGGCGCCAGGCCCGAGGAGGAGATAACCCCGGAGCCCGTCTGGATCGAGAGGCCGTACTGAGGTAGGCCGGAGAACGCGAACCGGCGAAATACGTTACCATGACGTTTGGGGTTCGATCAGTACAAGGAGGTGGCGACGAGGGCAGGTCTTTCAGCCGGGCTCGAACGAGCCACGTATCTCATGCTTGATAGAGTGAGGCAGGACGCTCCGGACGGCGCAGCGCCGTCCAAGGGAAAGGGGTAAGTCGCTTTGTACGAAAAGGATGGCGAAAAGTATTTCGTGGTCGACGGGCACGTCCACTTCTGGAACGCGGGCCCCGATAACTACAACAAGTACGGCAAGATGTTCATCGACTGTTTCTACGGCTACCACAGCGCCCTGAGCCCCGAGGAGTACCTCTGGGACGAGGAGAAGTTCGGAAAGTACTCAGAAGAGGACATGATGCACGACCTCTTCGAGATCGGCTACGTGGACAAGGCTATCTTCCAGCCGACATATCTACTGGACTTCTTCCCGAACGGCTTCAACACCACGGCCCAGGACGCGGTTATGGCGGAGAAGCATCCTGACAAGTTCATCCTCAACAGCTCCTTCGAGCCGCGGATGGGCGAGCTGGGCCTCGCGGAATTCGAGGAGAAGCACAAGCGGTACGGCTTCAAGGGCGTGAAGCTCTACACCGCCGAGTGGCACGAGGACTCGAAGGGCTGGAAGCTGAACGATGACTGGTCCAGGCGCTACCTGGAGAAGTGCCTCGAACTCGGCGTAAAGAACATCCACGTCCACAAGGGGCCGACCATCAGGCCTCTGAACATGGACGCTTTCAACGTCGAAGACGTTGACCACGTGGCGAGCGAGTTCACGGATCTCAACTTCATCGTCGAGCATGTTGGGCTTCCGAGGCTGGAGGACTTCTGCTGGATCGCCGTCCAGGAGCCGAACGTGTACGGCGGGCTCGCGGTAGCCATGCCCTTCGTCTACTCGAGGCCGCGCTACTTCGCGCAGATCATCGGGGAGCTCCTGTACTGGCTGGACGAGGACCGCATCCTGTTCGCGAGCGACTACGCCATCTGGCAGCCCAAGTGGCTGGTGGAGATGTTCGTCGACTTCCAGATCCCTGAGGACTTGCAGGGCGAGTACGGCACGCTCACCCCTGACATCAAGCGCAAGATCCTGGGCCTCAACGCCGCGAAGCTCTACGACATCGAGGTCCCTTCAGAGGTCCCGCAGGAAGAGCCCGCGATGGCCGGAGGCGAGCCGGATTACCCGGAGCGGCCGCTCTAATGATCACCGAGGCATCGGTCCTGGGCGCCCTCTCGGGCGTCCGGGACCCTGAGCTTGACGAGCCGATAACGGATCTGAAGTTCATATCGGACCTGCGCGTCGGGGACGGCGCCGTGGACGTGCGGCTCCGTTTGCCGACGCCTTTTTGCGCCCCGAACTTCGCCTACCTGATGGTCGCCGACGCCAGGGAAGCTCTGCTCTCGGTTCCAGGCGTCCGCGAGGCGAGGGTGATCCTCGACGACCATCACACCGCCGAAGAGATCAACGCCGGAATGGTCGGAGGACTGGGCTTCGAAAGCACCTTCCACTCCTTCGCGGAGACCGACGGAGATAGCCTGGAGGAGTTGCGCGCCATCTTCCGGCGCAAGGCTTTCGTCAGCAGGCAGGAGAAGCTGTGCCGGGCAATGCTCGCGGACGGCTATTCTTCCAAAGACCTGGCGAACTTGAGCCTTGGCGGGGTGCCCAACTCAGAAGCGAAGGTGAAATACCTCTGCCGGAGGGAGGAGCTCGGGCTTGATGTCTCCGGTGACGCGCCGTTCGTGGTTGACCCGAACGGCAGGCAAGTTCCGGAAGAGGCGGTCGTTCAGCACCTGCGCTTCGCCAGGGTAACCCGGCTCAGCATCGAGGCAAACGCGGGCTTCTGCAGGGGAGTACTGGCTGCCCGCAACGGAATAAGCGATCCCGAGGAGGAGAGCGCGTGAAAGCAGCGCGACTGCACAATTACAACGAGTATCTGAAGATCGATGAAGTCGATGAACCAAGGGCCACCGAGCCACTCGATGTCATAGTGAGGATCGGTGCGTCGGGGCTCTGCAGGACCGACCTTCACCTGAAGGATGGAGACTTCAAGGAGATTCACGAGGCGGAGGGCGTAGAGCTGCCCTATACGCTCGGTCACGAGAGCGCGGGGTGGGTGCACGAGGTCGGACCGGCGGTAACCAACGTCGAGGTGGGCGATGCGGTGGTGGTGCACCCCCTGATCACCTGCGGGCTTTGCCGGGCCTGCCGGGCCGGCGACGACATGCACTGCGTGGAAGGAATATTCCCTGGGCTCTTCGTAGATGGAGGACACGCGGACCTCCTCAAGACCCACGCGCGGTCGGTGATCAAACTGCCCGAAGGGGTGGAACCCGCGGACATAGCGGCCCACGCCGACGCGGGACTCACCGCGTACCACGCGGTGAAGAAGGCGGCGAACATCCTCTATCCTGGGATGAAAGTCGTCGTGATCGGCGCCGGCGGCCTTGGCCACATCGCCATCCAGTGCCTGAAGGCGCTGACCCCGGCCGAGGTAGTGGTAGTGGACACGCTGGAGCCGGCCCTGGATCTCGCGCGAGAGATAGGGGCCGATTACACCGTGCTTGCCGACGGTAGCGAGGTGGACAAGGTCACCGAGCTCACCGACGGTATGGGGGCTGAGGCCGTGATCGACATCGTCGCCGAGCAGGGCGTCGAGAAAGTGGCCCCGCAGATGGTCCAGGACGCCGGCACCTACTACGTGGTCGGTTACGGTGGCGCACTGGACATTGCCACCCAGGAGATAATCCTCAGGGAGATCAGCATAGTCGGGAACCTGGTCGGTACCTACAACGACCTCGCAGAGCTAATGGCGCTGGCCGGGCAGGGAAAGGTGACGCTGCACACCTCCACCTATCCGCTCGACGCGATCACCGACGCGATGATAGATCTGGAGAACGGGAACCTTAGAGGCCGGGGAATCCTGATCCCGGAGGGCGCGGCGTAAATAGCTAGTCAGCCTGAGCAGTGAGGGTCGGGAGCCGGTGGCCGAAACGGTACGGCGGGAATGGAGGACCGTCACTCCTCGCACCGCCGGCTTTCTCCTGACGGAGAGAAGCTGAAATGATGACAAGCGAAGCTCGAAGGGCTGAGTATGCTGACAAGCCTGCGAAGCAGGCGTGCTGAGCGACCGAAGGGAGATCACATGGCCCACAAGAAGCTGAGCTTCGACACCGATGCGCGCCGTTCCATGGAGGCTGGCGTGAACAAGCTGGCCAACGCGGTCAGGACGACGCTCGGGCCGAAGGGCCAGTACGTGGTGTTGCACAAGCCCCTGCTCTCGCCGACCATCACCAACGACGGCGTGACCATCGCGCAGGAGATAGACCTTGGGGACATCTTCGAGAACCAGGCCGCCCAACTGGTCAAGGAGGTGGCGGCCGAGACCAACGATGTTGCCGGTGACGGGACGACCACGGCGCTCATCCTGGCCCAGGCGATCATCAACGAGGGTATAAAGAACGTGACGGCCGGCGCGAACCCGGTTATCTTGAGGCGCGGCATCGAAAAGGCCGTCGAGGTCGCCATCGGGGCGATACTGGATGGGGCCACGGAGATCGAAGGCCGGGACGCCATGGTCCGCGTCGGCGCCATAAGCGCGCGCTCCGCGGAGATAGGCAACGTCATCGCCGACGCGGTTGAGATGGTCGGCAAGGACGGCGTGGTGAACGTGGAGGAAGGAAACACCCTGGCGATGCAGCTCGAGTTCGTCGAGGGGATGCACTTCGACAAGGGCTACGTCTCCCCGCACTTCGTGACGGACCAGGAGCGGATGGAGGCCGTGCTCGACGAGCCTTACGTCCTGATCGCCGGCCAGAAGATCTCCAACGTGCACGACCTCGTTCCTGTGCTCGACGAGGTAATGGCTAGCGGCAAGCCGCTTTTGATCATCTCGGACGACCTGGAGGGCGAGGCCCTGGCCGCCCTGATCGTCAACAAAGCGCGCGGCGCGTTGGACGTGGCTGCTATCAGGGCCCCGCTCTTCGGAGACCGGCGCAAGAGGATGCTGGAGGACATCGCCATCCTGACCGGCGGCGAGGTCGTAACCGCCGATCTCGGCCTCAAGCTGGAGAACACCCGCCTCGAAGGGCTCGGCCGGGCGAGGAAGGCCGTCGTCACCAAAGAAGGCACCACCATCCTCGGCGGCGCGGGAGACACAGAGAGGATAGACGGCCGCGTCAAACAGCTAAAGAGCGAGCTGGAGGTCACCTCAGCGGACTACGACCGCCAGAAGCTCAACGAACGCCTCGCCAAGCTCGCTGGCGGCGTGGCTGTCATCAAGGTGGGCGCCATGACGGATACCGAGCTAAGGGAGAAGAAGCACCGCGTCGAGGACGCACTTTCGGCGACCCGCGCGGCCCTCGAAGAAGGCATCGTGCCAGGCGGTGGCGTGGCGTTGTTGCGCGCCCAGGGGCCGGTGGGAGATCTGATGGCCTCGCTCGACGGCGACGAGAGGACGGGGGCCTCGATCGTCCACCGCGCGCTTGAGGATCCCATAAAGCAGATCGCGGTCAACGCGGGAGCCGACGGCTCCATCGTCGCTGAAAGGGTCAGGAACCGGGATGACAACGTGGGCTTCAACGCCCTGACGGGCGAGTACGAGGACCTCGTCTCGGCAGGCATCATCGACCCGGCGATGGTCACGAGGAGCGCGCTGCGGAACGCGGCCTCAATCGGCGCCCTCATCGTCACGACCGAGGTCGTTGTGGCCGAACCCCCTGCCGGGCTCGGTGCCGCGGCGCTGAACCGGGCCGGCATGAACATGGACATCTTGTAGGCTGCTTCCGCCCGGGCCCCCCAGGGACCCGCCGGACTTTATTGTAGCCGGGCAAAGAGACTGACGCGGATGTAGTTCGAGCGTCCGGACGAAAGGGGTAGTCCGATGGCTGATGAGGACAAATTCGTGTACAGGTTCTCCGAGGGTAAGAAGGAGATGAAGGATCTCCTTGGCGGCAAGGGCTCAGGCCTGGCCGAGATGAGCAACCTGAACCTGCCTGTACCGCCGGGGTTTACGATCACCACCGAGGCCTGCCGCGCATACATGGAGGCCGGGAAGATGCCCGAGAGCCTGATGGAGAGCGTCGCCGAGTACCTGGGGGAGCTCGAGGAGGCTACCGGCAAGCGTCTCGGGGATTCCGAGGATCCGTTGCTCGTCTCCGTCCGGAGCGGCGCGGCGGCCTCGATGCCAGGCATGATGGACACGGTCTTGAACCTGGGCCTGAACGACACCGCCGTCGGGGGGCTCGCCCACCGCACCGGTGACGAGCGCTTCGCCCGAGACTCCTACAGGCGCTTCATTCAGATGTTCGGCGATGTCGTGCTGGGGATAGATGCGGAGAAGTTCGAGGACGCCTTGAACAACCTCAAGGAAGAGCGCGGCGTCGAGGAAGACCCTGACCTTGGCGCCGGGGACCTCGATGGGCTGATAGACACCTACAAACGAATCGTCGAGGAGGAGGCCGAGAGGTCATTCCCTGAGGAGCCCAGGGAGCAGCTCGAGCTCGCCATCCTGGCGGTCTTCGACTCCTGGCACAACGACAGGGCCGCCTCCTACCGTGCCGAGTTCGGTATCCCTGATGACCTTGGCACGGCCGTGACCGTCATGGCGATGGTGTTCGGGAACATGGGGGAAGACTCGGCGACGGGCGTGGCCTTCACCCGGGATCCTTCCACCGGCGAGCAGGGACTCTACGGGGAGTTCCTCCTGAACGCCCAGGGTGAGGACGTCGTGGCCGGCACCCGCACCCCGAGGCCGCTCGAAGAGATGGAGGAGGCGATGCCCCACGCCTTCGAAGAGCTCCTCGAGACCATGCAAAAGCTCGAACAACAATACCGCGACATGCAGGACGTGGAGTTCACCGTAGAGCGGGACAGCCTGTACATGCTCCAGACCAGGAGCGCGAAGCGCACCGGCGTCGCGGCCCTCAAGGTCGCGTACGAGATGGCCGGGGAGGGCCTCATCTCCCGCGAAGAGGCCGTCTCCCGCGTAGAACCCGACCAGCTCAACGAGGTCCTCCACCCGTACATAGACCCCGAGGCAGAACTCGAGGTATTGGCCAGGGGCCTGCCTGCTTCACCAGGGGCGGCCACGGGCGGGATCGTCCTTACCGCCGACGAGGCCGAGGAGAAAGGCGAGGCGGGAGAGCCGGTGATCCTGGTCCGCAAAGCAACCAGTCCAGACGACGTGCACGGCATGGTCCAGGCCACGGGCATCCTGACAGCCCTTGGAGGTATGACCAGCCACGCGGCGGTCGTGGCGCGGGGCTTCGGCAAGCCCGCCGTTACAGGCTGCAAGGCGATCACGATAGACCCCGAAGCCCGAGAGGTCAACGTAGACGGCAAGACCTTCGAGGCTGGGGACACCATCACCATCGAAGGGAGCAGCGGCAGGGTGGTCGAAGGCGAAGTCCCGCTCATCGACGCCGAGCTCTCAGGGGATTTCGAGCAGATTCTGGCCTGGGCCGACGAGCTGCGGGACTTGAACGTGCGCGCCAACGCCGATACGCCGGGGGACGCGAAGAAGGCCCTTGAGTTTGGCGCCGAGGGCATAGGCCTGTGCCGGACGGAGCACATGTTTATGGAGGACGGGCGTCTGGAGCTGATGCAGAACATGATCCTCTCCGAGAACGAGGACGCCTCGAAGGAGTCGCTCGGCGAGCTCGAGCCTTTGCAGAAGGGCGACTTCGAGGAGATCTTCGAGGTGATGGACGGCCTGCCCGTTACCGTCAGGCTTCTCGACCCGCCACTGCACGAGTTCCTCCCCGACTCCCGCGAACTGGGCGAGAGGCTGGCTAGTCTGGAAGACCAGCGCTCCGAAGAGGCGTCGGAGCTACGCCGGCAGTTGCGGGTGATCGAAAGCCTCGAGGAGGCGAACCCGATGCTGGGGCTGCGGGGTTGCCGCCTTGGCCTGATGCGCCCTGAGATATACCGGACGCAGGTGAGAGCCATCGTGGAGGCGGCGAAGGCCGTAACGGAGAAGGGCCACACCCCTATCGTCGAGATCATGATCCCCCTCGTGGGCTTCCGGAGTGAGCTGGAAGAGACCCGCAAAGAGGCCGAGGCCACAGTGAGGGAGGTCCTGGGTGAAGACAACCCCATCCAGATCGGCACCATGATAGAGTTGCCCCGCGCCTGCACCACGGCAGGCGAGATCGCTGAAAAGGCGGACTTCTTCTCCTTCGGGACCAACGATCTGACCCAGACGACCTGCGGTCTCTCCCGCGACGACGCCGAGGGCGGCTTCCTGACCAGTTACCTCGATAGGGGTATCCTCGAGAAGAACCCCTTCGAGACGATCGACCGGGACGGCGTCGGCAGGCTGGTCTCCCTCGCCTGCGAACGCGGCCGCGAGTCGAACCCCGACCTGAAGCTAGGCATCTGCGGTGAGCACGGCGGCGACCCGGAGAGCATCGAGTTCTTCAACGAGGCTGGCCTGGACTACGTCTCGTGCTCCCCTTACAGGGTACCGATCGCCCGCCTGGCGGCGGCCCAGGCCGCGATGACGGAAGATAAGGTCGAAAGCTGATGTCGGATAGTCTTCAGCACTCAACCATCAGGTGGCGCTCCGGGGAGGAGCGTCGCCTTTCAGGAGGTTAGAAGGATGGAAACAGACAAGCCCGTACTTTCGGAGTGGTTGGGATACTGGGTCTTCATCACTTACATGTCCGGTCCCAACCTGGATCAGAACGAACCGACCAAGTTGGTCAAGGGCCAGCCGGAAGCCATAACCGCCTCTTTCTTTCTCGAGAACTATGGACCACTGGGGATCGAGGTGACACGAAGCACGGAGACGCCGACCATCTTCATGTCCTGGGGGGCCGTCATGTACATCCAGGGCCCGCCGCCGGAAGCGAGGGCGCAGATCGACAGGGAAGTGTCGAAGCGGACGGAGGGAGACGGTCCCAATTAGAACGGTCCCCCTGTAGGGGCGGTTCGCATGTAGGGGCGGGTTTCAAACCCGCCCCTACAGATCCCTGGCGGCGGGAATGCCGTGCAGGCCCTCGGCTGCCAGCACGGCCCGCACGATGGCCTGCTCCATCACCCGTGCCCCCCACGCGCCAACGATGTCGGGCAACGCTTCGACCTCACCTATCGACGCGGCGAAGACGATATCGCCGTCCACGGTGGTGTGGACTGGGTATACGGCGCGGGCGAGGCCGTCGTGGGCCATCTGGGCGACCTTGTTCGCCTGCGGCTTGGTCAGGCGGGCGTTGGTCGCCACTATTCCGAGGGTGGTGTTCTCACCCCACCGGAGACGGGCGGCGGCCTCGGGGAGCAGCTCTACGGTATCGCCAAGCGTGCCGTCTTCGAGGCGAGGACCCGAGATCACACGCCGCGTATCCGGGTCCCTGACCTCGCCGAAAGCGTTCACGGCGGCGATGGCGCCGACGACGAGGCCGCCTTCGAGACGGGCCGAGGCGCTCCCCAGGCCGCCTTTCATCGCGCGGTCCATGCCTAGCACCTTCCCCACCGTCGCCCCCGTGCCTGCCCCGACGCTTCCCTGTGCGAAGTCGCCGCCCGTGGCCGAGGAGGCCGCCGCGTAGCCCATCGCCGCGTCGGGGCGTACCGAGGGGTCCCCGACGACGACGTCGAAGAGGACGGCCGCTGAGACCAGTGGTATGCGGGCGACGCCGACGTCGAGGCCGACCTCCTTCTCTTCGAGGAAGCGGACGACGCCGTCTGCCGCGGCGAGGCCGAAGGCGCTCCCTCCGGTAAGCAGCAGGGCGTGCGTTGGACGGACGGCCCCGACGGGCCCGAGGCGGTCCGTCTCGCGCGTGCCCGTGGAGGAGCCGCGCACGTCCACGCTAACGACGGCTCCTTCGGGGTGATCGAAGATGACCGCGGTGCAGCCCGAGGCTCCTTCGATGTCTGTCGCGTGGCCAACCAGCACGCCTGGCACGTCGCAGAGGTTGTTCAGCACATCAGCCTTAAGAGTCCTGATCCTGGGTATTTTCAGGCAGCTCCCACTCTTCCGTGTCTGCGGGTATGATGCCTGGGTTGTCCCTGGCGAGGGAACCGAGCGAGATCAGCTCCTGGTCCGAGCGCCTGGTGCCGAACTGGACCAGGACGGAGTCCCTGACCATCGAATAGTCGACGACCTTACCTTCTCTGTCGGCGAGCTTCACGGTCGAGTTCCGGAACGGCGCGCGCTCCTTGAACTCTTTGTAGGTGTCGTGCTCGTAGCGCATGCAGCACTTTACCTCGCCGCAACTGCCCAGGATCTTCTCGTTGGGCGTCACGCCCTGCTGCCTGGCGAGCCTGACGTTGACGGGGCCCATGCTCCTCGCACCGCTCCACGTGGCGCAGCAGAGGGGCAGGCCGCACGTGTCGCACCCGCCCGCGTCCCCCGAACGCTCTATAAAGCGGAACTCCCTGAGGGCGACACGCGCGTCGTAGGTCCGCTCGAGGCCACTCTTGACGGGTCCCAGGTCCACTTCCTTCTCGCCGTTCTCGTACTTGACCTCGATGTAGGCGCCGTCCAGGGCGACGTCACAACCAATAAACTGCACGCCCTCTATCCTGTGGTCCCTGGCAAGCTTCCTTGCCTCTTCCCTCACGGCGCGTCCCAGTTCCCTGTTGGCGTCCTCCGTCCTGGCGTCCTCCTGGGTGACGATCCTGACTATGTCGTACGGTTCTGTGTACGCCTCGCGGCGGCGGGGCGTCAGGGCGACGCGTCCGATAAACTCCCCCACCTCGGTCGCGACGACCACCGTGTAGCCGACCCTGAGGTCCAGGTCCCGCGCGTAGCAGAGCCTGGTTACGCTCCAGCCGGGGACCCTGACGTCAACGAGCCTCGGGAGGGTACGAGTATCTTCCGCCGTATGCTCGATAACGTCACCTCCAGTGTCGCCTCCGGGGAGACATTATACGCAAGTGCCGCGCGCGCTTCCCCTAGAGAGCCAGCAGCCCCGGCCCAGTCAGCCCCCTGATACTCATCTACGTACCCGCGTATCTCCCCCATCCTGTCCGTGTTGGCCACAAGTTCCTCAGCGCCTGCCTCTATTACCGCCGCGTCCCTGTAGATAAGGGCAAGCAGCTCGAGGACCTCTCGCATGGCGCCGTCCCTCGCCGCCCTACCCGCGCGTTTGGCGCTTTCCTTCGCGCGCCTGTCGGGTTCCTCGAACCGCACGATAACCTCGCGCTCCCGCGCCCCGCCCACGGCCTCGGCGCGGTCCACGATCCCCCTGGCGGCCTCGTGCCTGGCCTCGAAGTCCTCGGCGAAGGCGAACCCGGCCCCGAAGACGGCCTCGCGCAGATCCCCGAACTCGGGGTCCTCCGCGTACCGCAGCGAGAGCCCTACGCTTCCCCTCCCGAGCGCCGCGGCGAGCTGGGGCTCGTTCGCGCCCCTCCCTTCCAGGAACCTCGCGACATCGTCAGCCGGCACTGGGTTGAAGCGCACAGCCTGCGCGCGGGAGAGGATCGTGGGCAGCACCCCCTCGCGGGAGGTCGCAAGCAGCACAAAGACGGTCTCGCCCTCTGGTTCTTCGAGCGTCTAGAGGAGCGCGTTCGCCGCCTGCACGTTAAGTGTGTCCGCCTGCAAGATGAAGACCCGGCGCGCGCCCTCGAAGGGCCTGCTCGCCGCGAGGCGCACCACACCCCTCGCCTGCCCGATGGTCGTGAAAGCTCCCTCTGGCAAGACCTCCTCCAGGTCGGGATGCAAACTCCTGAGCGCCCTGTCTTCGGCCGCCGCGTCTCCCCCCGCGACCAGCGCGGCACCGAACCTTAGCGCCACAGTCCTCTTGCCCACGCCTGGCGGCCCGTGGAACAGATACGCCTGTGAGACCTCTCCTGTCCGCAAGGCCCGCCCGAGCAGCCGCAGCGCCGGCTCGTTCCCGATCACACCCCCGAACCTGTCCCGTGCTTCAGCCATCATCCAACCCCTCGCGAGTATATTGCAGGCTCCGCACTCTACCCACTACCTGTTCGGCGAGTACTTGCGCTGCGAGGGAGGCGTCGAGGACTTCGATGCGTCCCGGCTCGAGGCGTGCAAGCTCCTCGAAACCCTCCTCGACCCGCCGCATGAAGTCTGCGCCGACGGCTTCGATCCTATCCAAATGCGCCCCTAGCCCCCTGGCCCGTCGCTCCCTCTCTTCCCCGTGGAGGCGCAGGTAGAAGGTCCTGTCAGGGACGACGGTCCCTACGGCGTACGCGTTCAAGGCGCGTACGCCGTCGATGCCGAGCCCCCTCCCGAACCCCTGGTAGGCGATGCTCGAGTCCAGGTACCGCTCGCAGAGCACGTTCTCGCCGGCTTCCAGGCGCGGGAGTATGGCTCCACGCACGTGGTCGGCGCGGGCCGCCGCGTAAAGGTAAGCCTCCGTCCACGCGTCCATCTCGAGGCCGGGGTCCAGGACGATATCCCTGATGCGTTCGGCCGCAGGGGTACCGCCTGGCTCCCGCGTGAAGTGGGTCGCTGGCCGCGAACCGATAAGGAGCGGTCTTATGGCGCGCACGAGCGTGGACTTGCCCGAGAAGTCCGGGCCCTCGATGGTTACGAAGATGCCCCTGCGTGTGCCCTGCCGGCTCTGCGCGGCGCGCCCTTCTAGGCCGCGGCCCTGCGCAGGGCATGATGCTCAGCCGCCGAGACGTGCGCCTCGAAGAGCCTCTCCTGCTGCGGGCCGGCGCCACGCATCGCCTCTGCGTGCCACTGGACGCCGAGCAGCCACCGCTTCGAAAGGTCCGACGCCTCGACGGCCTCGATGACCCCGTCCGAGGAACGGCCCGTCACGACGAGGCCATCGGCGAGGTCTCTTATTCCTTGATGGTGGTATGAGTTGACCTTGACCATCCCGCGGTCCATGACCCCGGCGATGTAGGACCCGTCCCCCACCTCTACCTCGTGCGTCGGCTGCCACTTGGGGGTGTCCTGCCTGTGCTTGAGTACGCCCCCCTCCCACTGCGAGGGGAGGTCCTGGTAAAGCGTCCCGCCGAGGGCCACGTTCAAGACCTGCATCCCGCGACAGATCCCGAAGACCGGCATCCCACGCCCCAGGGCCAGACCAACCAGCGCCATCTCGAAAGCGTCCCGCTCGGGAATAGTGGGACCAAGCTCCGGCACGGGCTCCTCGCCGTAGTAACTGGGGTCGAGGTCGCTCCCGCCGCTCAAGAGCAGACCGTCGAGGCTCTGTATCACCGTCTCTGCGGCCCGCTCGTCCCCTACGGGCGGCAATACCACGGGCACGCCACCAGCCCCGGAGACACCCTCCACGTAGTCGAGGTCCGTCCTGACGAACCTGCCAAGAGGCCGCTCCGCGACAGCGTCAACGTCCTCTTTCAAAGTCGCCGTTATGCCGATAATAGGGGCCAAGCTCTACTCACCCTTTAACAATTTCTTTACTTATCTTAATTGTATACAGCAGAATACCAGATCACGGCGACGATGGCGAGTAGGATCAGGTACCCTGCGGCGCGGATGTAGGCAGAAGGTTCGTAGAAGGGTCGTTCGTCGGCTGTATCGAGGTCGAGCCTGCTCTCTATGTGGTGGACTTCTGAAGTTCCTGGGATCTCTCGGTCGATGAGATCTCACCCCCCTCTTCTTGCTGTTTCGCCTTCTCGGCTGCCTCTCGTTGCTCCTGCTTCTTCGGGCAGTCCATATTAATACATGTTACCCAGGGCCGCTTCCCCCCAAGCACTTTGATCTCGGGCGAGCCGCAGGCGTCGCAGAGGGTACCCAGAGGTATGATCTCACCCCGCTGCGGGAGCGGGTAGGTGACGTGGCAGTCAGGGTAGCCCGTGCAGCCGACGAATCGCTTGCGGCTCTTGCGGTTGCGGCGGATGATCAGGTCGTGCCCGCTCTCGGGGCACTTGCCTATTGTCTCGTCGGTCCTTATGCCCTCCCACACTATGTCAGCGAACTCGGTCTCGGAGCTCTGCAGGTGGTCGTAGACCTTGCGGAGGACTTCGCGCGAGGAGTCGACGACTGTGTCCTTGCTGATCTTACCCTCCGAGATCTCATCCATGCTCCGCTCCAGCTTGGCTGTCATTTCGTGGGAGGCTATCTCGGAGGCGAAGTCCGTGAGGGCCTGGGCCACGCTAATGCCCTTCTCGGTCGGCACGAGCGGGTCGTCGTGCACGTAGCCGCGGTCGTAGAGGTTCTGGATGATGTTAGGGCGCGTCGCCTTGGTGCCTAGCCCGAGGTCCTCCATCACGGTTATGAGGCGGCCGGCGCCATAGCGGCCAGGGGGCTGGGTCTCCTTGGAGAGGATCTCCTTGTCTATGACCTGCACGACGTCGCCCTCTGAGAGGTTTGGGATCTCCTCGTCAGCGCGGCGGCTGTAAGGGTAGACGCCGAGCCAACCCTCCTCGGTCACGACGGTCCCGCCCGTGACGAGCGGCTCGCCGCCGGAGTCGAAGCGGAGCGTCGTGCGGAGCGTCTTGGCCTGGGTCGAGAGGGTTGCGAGAAATCTCCTGACGACGAGCTGGTAGACCTTCCACCGGTCGTCGCGCATCGACTCCTTCGAGGCGTGGCCTGTAGGGTAGATCGGGGGGTGGTCCGTCGTCTCTTTCTTCCCCCGCGTGGGCGAGAGCTGGTCCTGCCCGAGCAACTTCTCGGCGTACTGCCCTGCCCCCTCGACGCCTGTCAGGTAACCGAGTACCTCGCGCAGGTCGAGCGAACGCGGGTAGACGGTGTTGTCCGTCCTCGGGTACGAGATGTAGCCGTCGGTGTACAGGTCCTCGGCGATACGGGCCGCCCTGGAAGGGCTGAACCCGATGCTTGACGCCGCGGTAAGGAAGGCCGTCGTGTTGAAGGGCGCAGGAGGCTTGCGGGTCGCCGACTTCTGCTGAACCTCCTCGACCGTCGCTGTGTCCGTGATGTTCTCGTAGGCGCTGGTCGCCCTCGCCTCGTCCTTGAAGCGCTCGGTCTGGTGGCGGACCGTGAACGGCTCGCCGTTCTTGAGGTTCACCTCCAGCTCCCAGTATGGTTCGGGGATGAAGGCGCGCCGCTCGCGTTCGCGGTCAGCTATGAGGACCAGGGTCGGCGACTGGACCCGACCGACCGAGAGGAACGCGCTCCCGTAGCGTTTCGTGGCGCGTGAGACCCAGCGGGTCAGGGTGGCGCCCCAGATCAGATCTATATCCTGCCGCGCCTCGCCGGCGTCGGCCAGGTCGTTCGAGACCTCGAGCAGCTCGTCGAAGGCGCGTCCAACCTCGCCAGGCGTGAGCGCCGAGAACCGGGCGCGCTGGACGTGGCCTTCCAGCTTCGGGTTCGCCTCGAAGACCAGGGAGAGTGCTTCGACTCCGATCAGCTCGCCTTCGCGGTCGAAGTCCGTGGCTATAACCACGCTGTCGGCCTTCTTGGCGAGCGAGGTCACGGCCTGGGCAACGCCCTTCTCGGAGACGGACTTGAGAATCTCGGCGTCAATAAGCTCCCGCGGCTCGACCTTCTGCCAGTTGGAGTACTCCTCTGGATACTCGGGGTTGAGGACGTGCCCCTTGAGGCCGACGGAGACCGTCTCCTCCCCCTTCCAAGTAAACGTGTGGTGGGGCACCGAGCGGTGCTTGCCCTCCTTCACGGAGTCCTCGGAGAGGAACTGGGAGATCTTCTTGGCAGTATTTGCTTTCTCAGAGATAATTAGTCGCATAATTGCTACTATTTTACACTGACAAAGAACATCTTGTCAGCGGGTAGTAGTCGCTTGTACTTCGAGTCGTTCCTGTTTAACCGAGACCGGGAATGGTCTGTTGTGAAGATCCCGTAGGGCCGCATGCCCCTCCATCCTTGTGTTTTGGTCGTTGGTAACCCGACGCGTGGATCGTCTCGAAACACGGTCGACCTGATCTATAAACCACGGTGGCAGGTTTTTCAATGAGTTCGGGCGGCGTAGGAGGGCGCAACAGGTCGCCGTCGCACCGTCGGGCTTACGACGGCAAGCGGGCCGCCAGCCTACCTGAGCACACCGTCCATAATGGCGCCTTCGAGGTCCGCACCTTCCAGATTCGTTCTCCGTAAATTCACACCTGTGAGATCCGCCTTGGTCAGGTCAACGTAGCTGAGGTCCGCATCGGAGAGATTCACGCTTCTCGAGCTTGCGCCTGCGACGTTTGCACTCCGCAGGTCTAGCCTGCTCAGATCGGGACCTTCCAAGTTTGTACCTCGAACGCTGGCCGTGACAAAATGATCTGAACCTGTGAGGGTAGCGCTGCGTAGATCCGCATGGGCCAGGTTTGCGCCCACCAGATGCTTCCGACGACTCAATCGCCTGTCTCGGACATCTGCAAACACGTTTTCGCGTCACTACACACTTCGACTGCCGTGCGGTACTCGTCTTGCTCGTCAAGCTGCACCCGAGCAAGGGCGAGAGGGTCTATTATCTTCGCATCAGCCGCGCTCACGGCTACTATCCAATGCCAGAGTGGCCGAGTTTGGATGCGCGACCTTTCACCTTCGTGGTCGATGAGGTCGAGTGCAGCCCTCAGGGCATCGTGTAATGGCGCAGACTTGACGGTCTGATATTCCTGGGCGCGGGATCTCAGGCTTGCCGCCCAACTTATCTTCGACGACAAGGCGTCGTCGCATAGGATCTCCTTCTGAAGTTTGTAGAGCTTACGCGCCGCTTCAGGCGTAATGTGTCGCGTCTCACTCGAAGGATCCTTCATCACGGCGACCAGTCGCATTGTAGCCAGTGCTTTCTCGGTGTCCGACTCGGATACGTTCCGCAGGCGGCAGGCAAGCACGACGGCATCGGACGCGTTCGTCAAGCGGGCCGCTGCACCGACGCTGACAGCGCGCCATTCGAGAGACTCGAATTGTTCTTGGGCATGGAGCCAACCCGTCTGGAGTCGGTGTAGGAGCGGACCAGCAACGACGGGAGTGTACCGTAAGGAAAGACCGGCGGCGAAGGCGAGGATACACGAGATGGTCAGGCACATCTCTAGAGCGTTCAGCGTCTCCAGAATGACTCGCCGGCTCTCACCTGAAGCCCACACCCGGAAGCCTGCAAAGATTGTTGATTCTAACGCTATCGAAGCTATGCACAGCATGCCCAAAGAGAAGGCAAGGTTCTTGAAATAGAGGCGTCGTTTGAGCCCCGACGATCGTCCGGCCATTACGAAGGTTAGTGCGGCAAGCCCCGAGTAGAGTCCCTCAGGGACCATAATGAGACCCTTCATGACGAAGAATTCAGGAGGCGCAGGTGCGTAAACACGCATGGCCGGTGATGGCCAGACTAGTCCTATAACGCCGGCAATCCCCACGAAGATCAACAGGAAAAGCGGTGCAGATCTAAGTAACTATCTCAAAACTCATACGATCGGATATCATCGTCAGTGATCCCTACCGAAACAGGAGGTGTCAGCGAT
>JBBPYN010000081.1:0-17482 GCA_038199875.1 Rubrobacterales bacterium | reverse complement strand
GAGAGTCCAAAGGCCCGAGGGCAGAAGGAGAAGGACTCTCGATGAAGAAGAGACATACCCCAGAGCAGATCGTCCGCAAGCTGCGCCAGGCGGAGGCCGAGCTGGCCGCAGGAGCGCCTGTCCCCGAGGTCGCAAGGAGGCTCGGCATAAGCGAGGCGACCTTCCACCGCTGGAGAAACCACTATGGCGGGATGAAGGCCGATGCGATGAAGCGCCTCAAGGAGCTTGAGTCAGAGAACGCCCGCCTCAAGAAGATCGTCGCCGATCAAGCTGTGGACATCGACATCCTAAAGGAGGTGAGCCGAAAAAACTTCTGAGCCCGACTCGGAGAAGGGCTGCCTTCGAGCATGTTCGAGGGCGCCTTGGGGTCTCCGAGCGTCGGGCTTGCCGGGTTTTGGAGCAGCCGCGTTCCAGCCAACGCTATGTCTCTAGGAAAGCCGACAAGGACGCTGCTGTGGTGGAGAGGATGGTCGCCCTCTCCCGTCAGAACCCGCGCTACGGCTACCGCAGGGTATGGGCTTTGCTGGGTAGGGAGGGCTGGGAGGTGAACAAGAAGCGTGTGCAGAGGCTGTGGAGAGAGGCGGGGCTGAAGGTGCCGGCCAGTAGTAGGGAACGCAAACGGAGGCGTCTAGGGAGTTCCGAGAACGGTTGCACCAGGAGACGTGCTGAGTACATAGATCACGTCTGGAGCTACGACTTCGCAATGGACGCTACGGACGATGGTCGGAGGTTGAAGATCATGCCCATAGTTGAGGAGTACAGCAGGGAGTGCCTGGCGCTTGAGGCGGAGCGCTCGATCACTGCCAAGGACGTGATAGAGACCCTGGATCGACTGTTCGATGAGCGAGGCGAGCCAGCTTACATCCGTTCGGACAATGGCCCCGAATTCATAGCCGAGGCAATAAAGCACTGGCTGGCGAGTTCCGGGGTCGAGACCCTCTACATCGAGCCTGGTACTCCATGGGAGAACGCCTACTCGGAGACCTTCATCAGCCGCATGCGGGATGAGCTATTGAACAGGGAGGTATTTGCCAATCTCACAGAGGCGCAAGTTCTGGCTGGTGAGTACCGCGAGCATTACAACTACCGCAGGCCGCACGGAGCGTTGGGCTACTTGTGCCCTGTGGAGTTTGCGGAGCTGGAAGGGCTCTCGGGCCAGAGGCCTGCTCCGAGAGCACAATCAAAGGAGCTAGAATACGTACCCAGACTCTCATAGGAACTGGTACAGAGAATGGGGTCCGGTCATCCTGGAGATTCGAGCACTTGTACAATTGCTTCAGAAGGTGGAACGGCTATGTGGTCCCGTTAGCGCTACGGGCGGAACACGAAGATGGGCTTCTTTAGCCGAACGGCATCGCGGTACTTCTCCTCGGTCGCGGAGATCCTGGCGACGGTCGGCTCCCCGTAACGGGTACCGAGGATCAGGGCGATGACGTCGCAACTTGCTACTCCATCGAGACAGGCCGTCCGGGGTGACACCGTCGCTGGTGGGAAGTCCTCGGCGCGCACAGGCTCACATCTAGCCCACTTGATGGCGCAAGACGCCGCATCACGAACGGCGCCGTAGCCCGTCATCAAGGAACTGACGAAGGCGCGGGGTTTGGTAACTATCATGGGGTTTTGGGAGTTCCACCTTTCTTCACGCTACTCAGGCTCTCCGGAGCCACTCCACGCGATCTATCCATCCCTGCTGGGTGATGTCCGCGAGCGTCGTCCATACGCCCGAGATCAGGACACCGAAGGCCTCGTTCTTCACGCTGGCGGGCACCAGGATCACGCCGGCGTGCGAACGTCCTTCGCCGCCCCACTCCCTGAGTAGAGGTTCGAAGTCTCGTATGTTGGCGGTCACCAGCACGCGGCCTTCGGTAGCGCCTAGCTCCAGGACCTCCGGATCTGATAAACCTTCGAGCTCTATCTGGGAGTCGAGGGCTCGCATGTCGTGGCCGTTTTCAGTGAGAGCCTTGCCCACAGTACGGCCTGAGATGTGTGCGTCTAGCAGGATCCTCACTGGGTTACGGCGGATTCGGGATGCCGCACCTCTAGCCGCGCGCCGGTGGGGACGGTATCACGGAAGGCGAAATCTCGTGCCACTCCTCCGGCGTGCGCGCATTCTCTTCGAGCGCTTCGTCTATCTCGCGCGGGTATGCCTCATAATATGAGAGCGCAAAGTCTAGTTGGCGCCCCGAAACGTCGTGCTCGGAGAGCAGCCTCTCCCTGCCCTTGCCGTTGTAAAGCTCCATGAGTTCCCAGACATCGAGTCCCGTACCGATAACCCATGCCCGCCTGGAGTTCTCGGCACCCCGGAAACCGATGCCGGGGAAGCGACGATTGCGGATTGACTCTTCCGCCAGCACCTCCAGTAGTGCACTCTTGGGCAGCCTCGTGCGCCGGTTCTCACGCTCGAGCCAGGCTCCCACTTCCTCGGAAAGTCTTATGGTGAACGGCTTGGATTTGGACATCATCAACCTCCGTGTTGCACTACGCCAGATATTGTATTACAGAGAATACAAAAATGGGTCTTGAATCTCGCAAGTCTAAGGGGATGCAAGTGCATGGACCTGCAAAGATTCTCAGGCCGTGCGCCTTGACCTACGAATTAACGTCTCCAGAAGCCGCTCGTTCTCTGCTCCGTGTGGATGGCGATGACGAAACCACCGCCCCACTATGGGTCACCCCGTCAGCACCTCCAGGGCGTCGGCCATGGCTTCCCCGACCCTCAGCCGCCTTGCGTGAGGCAACAGGTCGCCTGGAAAAGAACCGGGGCGTCTCAGGTAGCGACGGAGGGCCTCGTAGGCCACGTCGGTTCCCACCTGGCCTCTCATACGCATGGCGTCCACCACGCTCCGTTCCGGGGAGTAGATGCTGATCTCCTCACCGGAATCTAGACGGACCGGCTCACGCCCCAAGTCGAAGGTGTCAGCGGCGAAGACATGAACGTGCGTCGGAGGGTAGTCTATCGAGGGTGGACGTGAGCCTCTGGACACCGCCAGGTGGACCCCTGCGGGGATCTCGTCGGTCAGGTCCCAGAAAGAGAGCGCGGAGTTAAGGCAAATGGTCCCCCGAGGACTGCGCTTGCTCACCGCGACCAGGTCCAGATAGGGGGTCATTTCGGCGTCCGCAAACCGGAAAACCCCGCGAGAGAGCTCTATTAGCACGCCTTCGTCCCGGAGCGCGTAGAAGTCTCGCCAATGAATGCCCGCATCCGCCGCATCCTTGGCCCTGAAGGCACCGCCCGAACGCCGGGCTATATTCAGCAATGCACTTCGTGCTTCCATGCTGGGTGAAAGCGTACACATTAAAGTGCTAGGTGTCTACATTTTTATCCAAAGGTGTGCGGTTTCTAGCCGGGCCAGATGGCCCAGACATCGTGTTCTTCGCGGGCCTGGGCGTTGGATCGCGAAAAGTGGAGGTCCTGACGCTGACCAGTGGAGGCAGATCCGGCAGGCGTTATCGTCCGGAGCTCGAAGCCGGAGCCATCGAACGACATCTCGATTAGGGAGAGCGGGTCGGCTTTTCTGTCGTCGATGCCTCCGAACCTGGCCACTAGATGCGCTCCCGGCGCGCTGATCTTGCCGACGTTGCGCCACACCTGCCTGAGATCCGATGCGAAGGCCCCTGGGCCCCAATGGAGTATCTGACCTTCTGCAGAATACTCAACCTCCGAAAGCCCGCCGAGGGGCAACGAAGAAGGACCGGATGTATCGCTGCCAGGAATCATGTTTTGCCCGCCTGGGGGCGTAGGGGTGCGGGGCGGCGGGGATGTCAAGGGTAGGGTACGGCCGGTATGGAGGCCCTTGACACCTGGCAGGCAGCGAAGCCGTCCCCGTCGCCCTGCGGTAGCCTGCTCTTGCGGCGGGCAAAACATGTGAGGGGCCAGGCTGCGGACAAGAGTAAGGATCCGGCATAGACCTTCGTTTCATAGAGCGATGTGCCGGCCCTCGGGACGGCTCTCCGCTTCCTCGACGCTGCGCTCATCGGTAAGGCAGTTTCAGGGTGGGGTCGGCGCAGCTTGCGGAGCCGACTGCAGGCCGCCCCTCGGGGGGCGTCCCAGAGGCGGCGAGCGATAGCTGGCCGCTTCTAGAGCGTTGCTTCGTTCGCTAGCGTACGCGTAGGGCCTCTGAGCGACCCCTCGTGGTGGCTTGTGGTCCGCTCGGTAGCCTCACTTTGGGTCGCTCTGTGGCCCGCGCGGTAGGGTTGCGCACCGCGCGGCTTCGCACGCCAGTTCCTGCAGAATTGAAGCGGCTGGCATCTGGTTCTGGGGGAGAGCGGGAGAGAGGGCTTAGTTGTCTCCAAACCGGCTTTTCATTCAGGTTCCAAACTCACTCTCGCACGTCCAGCTGGCCGCCGGGCCTGGCTCAGACGGTCCCGAGGAGTGACTGCAGCCGCTGCTTCGAGGGCTCACGCTATGAGCGGAGCTGGACCCGGCGGAGAGATGGTTTGAGGAGTTCAGGAGAAAGCTGCCCAACAAGACCTTCGAAACGGTCGCCCTACTGCGAGAGGCGCTCACCCAGAAGCTCGAACCCTTCTGGGAAGATCCCGCCCTCCTGAAACGGCTCACCGGCTGCCCATGGTGGGTAAAGGCGGTGGAGGAGGCTCTATGACATCAATAGGCCGGACCGGTATTACGAGTTTGAATCTGCCCGTTACAGCCCGTGCCGACACATCCGGTAAATATGGTGTTTTCCAGGTGTTTCTTGTGATATCGGACGATAGTTTGTCCGTTGCGTACCGACCCGTATCAGCCGGGTTGCGGTACGGTTGCGGTGAGCTTTCTGGTCAGATGATGCACGGTAAACGGCTTTGCGACGATAGGAGGCGGATCGTTCTGGCAATGGATGCGATATTCGAAACCGTCTTCCTCTGGTTCAAAACGGTCTTCCTTCCCATTCCTTGAAGCGGAGCTGCATCATGTCTTGGGTGCGCTTTATCTCGCCTTCGGGCTTGCGCAGTTCTTGCCGGACGATCTTGCGCGGACGGTCGTAAATCCACAGCGGATCACGCGGGCACGCCGCCGGTATGGACGTGCTGCTTGCAGGATGCTGCGGCGCGACCTCCAGGCGGCGGGTCCCCACGTCGTGGAGGACGGTATTGTAGAGGAGCGGCTCGTGGCGGCGGTACGGGTCGTGGTGTTCCCACCACAGGGCCGCGAAGCCCCACGCTTGTTCCAGACGATGGCTTACGTCGTTTGGGTCTATGCGGTACATCTGTCCGATGTCGCGCATAGCGTCTCCGCCGGTGAGACCGGTCACGTTCAGTGACACAGACAGTGTTCCGTTCTCGTAGAGATCCACAACGATCAGATCGCGCCCTTCGCGCCAACCGCCAGGGTTTTCCTGCGTGATGCGCAGCCGGGACGCTTCTACCTGTGTGTTTTTGGTCTGACCGTAGTCGAAGAGAGACGTTTCCCCTTCGTGGGCCAACCGTTGAACGTCTCGCTGGAAGCCAGTGTTCATGAAGTCGGTCGGGTCCACTACCTCCTCGTCCCGAGGCGTCGTCCATGCGATCTGCGCCCAAACGATGCCCTCTACCCTGTCCGGTCTCTCGGCGAAAGCGGCACCGCTGCGCTCGCGGGAGCCTCCTTCGGCGTTGCTGGCGGCTACCATGGGGCGGCCTTCGGCGACGGCCAGCTCCAGGACCTCCGGATCAGATAACCCTTCGAACTCTATCTCGGAGTCGAGGGCTCGCACGTCGTGACCGCCTTCAGTGAGGGCCTTGCCCACAGTACGGCCGGAGATGTGGGCGTCTAGCAGGATCCACATCTGCGCACGACGTTCTCGAAGGGCCGCACCTTATTCGTGCGCAGGCGGAGCCGGTATCACGGAAGGCGAGATCCCATGCCACTCCTCCGGCGAGCGGGCATTCTCTTCGAGTACCTCATCTATCTCGCGCGGGTACGCCTCATGGTAGGAGAGCGCGAGGCCTAGCTGGCGCTCCGAGACGTTGTGCTCGGAGAGCAGCCTCTCCTTGCTCTTGCCTTCGTAAAGCTCCATGAGCTCCCAGACATCAAGCCCCGTACCGATTACCCACGCCCTTCTCGAGTGCTCGGCCCCACGGAAACCGATGCCGGGGAAGCGGCGAGTCCGGATTGATTCCTCCGCGAGGACCTCCAAGAGCGCGCTCTTTGGCAGCCTCGTGCGCCGGTTCTCACGTTCAAGCCAACCTCCAACTTCTTCAGAGAGCCTTATTGTGAAAGGCTTGGACTTGGGCACTTTGACCTCCATATCGCGCTCCTCCTACAATTGTATTACAGAGAATACAATGATTCTAGAGGAAGCGTTCGAGCAGGTGGAACTCGAAGAGCGTTGGGCGTCCTCGTTCCTGTCCCGACGCTGGAGGTATGCTATGCCCTTCAGCAGCGTCTGGGGCATGCTCAACCCGTCAGCACCTGCAGGGCGTCGTACATAGGTCCCTCGGCTCTGAGCCGCCTGGCGAGACGCAACAAGTCGTCCGGAGAAGAACCGGGGCGTCTCAGGTAGCGACGGAGGGCCTCGTAGGCCACGTCGGACCTCACCTGGCCCCTCAGACGCATGGTGTCTACCACCGTCCGTTCAGGGGAGTAGATGCAAGTCTCTTCGCCAGACTCCAGGCTGACTCGCTCGCTCTCGCATCCCCGCAGTGCGTCTAAGGCTCGGATCGGGGCCACGCGAAACCTGAGCTATGTTTGGGGTAGAGTTCGCGCTGGAGGAGGGCGAGGTCATGTTCCCATTCGCGGATGGCGCGGGCAAACTTTTGTCTCCCGCCTTTTTGCTGCTTTCGGGAGCGGCAGAACCAGGCGATCATGCCGGCTACCTTCTGTAGACCCAACTCCGGGACGGCTCTGGTGGTGAGGATGCGCCAACGGGTGGCGCGGGCTACCTTTGTGTGTTGTAGCCAAGCTGATAGAGTCTGCTCTGTTCTTGGAGCTCCGCGTCACCAGTGTCTGGGCCCGTCGTCTCTTCGGCCTCGGTGCCCGGCCAAGGGAAAGTCTCCAACGACTTTACGAACTGGAGGCCAGGATGGTACCGAAGGACGGCGTTGAGCCACTCACCATCACCATCATGCCACCAGTCGTAGCCGAAGAGAAGCTTGTCCAGGAACCCTTCTTGCGGCAGGAAACTCGGCGGCACGACGCTCCTGTCGAGCACGGCCCGGATCAGGTCTTCCGAGAAGTCGGTCTGTCCGACAACGACGATGTTGAACAGTATGTCCTCCGGGGCTTCGTAGTCTTCGTAGCATTCCACCTGGGCCGGTAAGAGTCCTGCTAATTCCTCGGCCATGTACGGGTCACTACCTGTAAACAGGACTACGTCGTCCAGAAAAGCGAGCGCATGCGGGACGATGAGCTTGCCCAAACGCGCCACATAGTTCATCTGCACGGCGAAGTCATCTCGACGATCGGCCTCTATCATTGGCGCCACCTCACTCCCGCTCGAAACCGTGCGAATCGAATCTCAGGACCTGTGAGTTCTCCGAAACTGTTCGTTGTACGTCTTCAGGGGCGCCTTCGGGGATCTCGGCTTCTATCTCTACGGAGACATTGAGCCTTGCGCCGGGGAGGGTGGAGAGATGGGAGAGGATCTCGTCGGCTATCTTGCCGGCGTCCCGCCCGACGCGGTCCGGGTCAAGGGTAACGGAGGCGTGGAAGCGCCTGGGGAGCGTGGGTCCGAGCGGCGAGGCGACCTGCGAGTTGCCGTGTCCGGCGAGGGTGTAAGTGATGCCGGGCCGCGGCTCGGGGCCGCTGTCGTGGCCGGGTTGTTGTCCTGTGGCGCGTTCGGCGCGCTCGCGGGCTTCCTGCTCTTCGGCTTCTATTTGCTTTCTGGCGGCTTCGGGCTTTACGAGGACGCTGCTGGAGTCGAGGACTATGGAGCCTGTCCCTCCGAGACGGAGGCCGAGGTAGCGTCCCGTCTCCTCGTCGTAGCCTTCGGCGTAGGCGAAGACGTCGGAGGCGGCCACGGTGGAAGCGCCCTCCTGGATGGCCTTGAGAAGGACATCGCGGTCCTTGAGGCGCGGCAGGTAGAGGTAGGAGCACAGGTACTCCCAGAGCCGCCGGGTGCCGATGTGATCTGCGTCGCGCCAGAGGTTGCGGTCGAGTTCCATCTTGAGACGGGCGGGACCGAAGACGGGCAGCAGAAGCTCCTCGGAGACGAGCTTCTTGCTAGCGCGAACGGCGAGTGGATCATGTCCGGTGGCGCGGATCTCGGCCCACTCTACCTCGCCCATGGGATCTGGCTGCTCCGGCACGAGGCACCAGGTCCACGCCTCGCCGATCTGGGTGTTGACCGCCGTCTCGGCCTCTTTGTGCTTGGTGGCGGCCTGGCGGGCGGCGATGGGCGCGAGGTTCAGGGACTCGACGTCGGCCACTATGGAGGACCAGGCCAGGAGCTGGCGGACCCGGTCTTCGAGATCCTTGAGGCGCCGGACGTCAGGGGCGAGGAAGGTGAGGGTGTTCTTGTAGAGCCTGGGGCTCTGTCCCCTCTGCGCGAGGAAGGACTGTGCAGCCCGCCGCGCCTCGCTGTCCTGGCCCCGGCCGGCGTGGGGCTGCTCGGGGCCGAGGATCACCAGGCGGGCCTCTGTCTCGTCAGGGACCTCAGAGCTCGATTCGGGCGCGGCGTGGACGCTGGCGAAGTCGCCCCTGGCTCTAGCTCCGCTTTCGGCTCGGAGAAGTTGTATGATCTTGGCCCGCACGTCGTCGGGGTCGCAGCTCTCGGCCCGATCCTGGGCGAGACGGGCGACGCTGGCCTGGGTGGAGTACCAGTAGCGTTTGCCGTCCACGTACAGGAAGGTGGCGCCGTCGGTGAGACGGCGGAGAGCATCGCCGAAGGTGGCAGTGGTCTCGCCGGGCTGGGCGCAACCGAGGAGGATGTTCTTCTCCTCGATGCCGGGGTTGGCGGCCCCGGCGGTTGGGGCGCTGCCCATGTAGATGGTGCGGGCGACGCGGCGGCTGGCGGAGTAGCGGCCCAGGTTCGTGTTCTCCCGGTCGAGGCGCAGGGGCAGGGAGTTGGGGCCGTCCACATCTTTCCCGATAACGGCATCCCACGGGTCGTCCATGTAGTGCGTGAGCTCGAACTGGACAACCCCGTTCTCCATTGGGATGGTTGAGGGCATGATGAGGAGGTTCTTGTCCTCGCCCTCCCAGAGCGCGTGGATGACGGACGCCATGAGGCGGAGCACGCCCCTGGTCCTCTGGAACTTATCTAGGCTAGACCAGTCGCTGTAGAGTCGGTCGAAGAGCTCGGGGTGGATGGGGTAGGCTGCGGTTAGCCGTCTGGCGTACTCACCCTCGCCGCAACCGGAGGGGAAGGTGCCGCTCCCATTGCGGTACATCTCGGAGAAGCGCTTCACGACCAGGTCTCGGGCCGGGTGTTTCTCGGTGTCCTCGCGGAAGAGTCTGCGGCGCACGATCTCGAACCCCTCTTCAGCGCTTGCTGGACGCCAGGAGGACTCGACGCGGGAGAAGGTCTGCTTGAGGCGGGCGAGGGCCTCCTCGCCGCCTTCGCCGCCGACCTCGATCTGGGAAGCGGGGAGGCTCGCCACCACCAGCGTCTCCGGGACCGCACGGGCGGCCTCGGTGAGCGCCTGGGCGAAGGTGAGGTTGGCGTCGAAGGAGCCGGCGGGAAGGCCGGAGTGACCGCAGAGGTTGCGCAGGAAGGCCACCCACTCGTCTATGAGGATCAGGCACGGGCTAAGCGCGCGGAAGAGGTCCGCGAGTACGACCGAGCCGGGGCTGGTGCCGGTCCTGTCGGCCTCGGCGACCATATCGTAGGCGTCGGCGCCGCCGAGCTGCCAGGCCATCTGGCCCCAGAGCGTGTGGACCACGGTGCCGTCCGGCTTGCGGTCGGTCTGCCCGACGGAGAGCGCCGACCCGACGAGCACGGCCCGGCTGGCCTCCGCGGCGCCGGAGACCCCGGCGGCCTTGAGGAGTGGTTCGATCCCGACGAGGCTGGAGGCCGGGACGCCGGAGAAGAGGTGATAGAGGGCGAGCATGGAGTGGGTCTTGCCCCCGCCGAAGTTGGTCTGGAGCTCGACGACCGGGTCGCCGCCCTCGCCGGAGAGCCGCCGCAGGGCGTCAGTGAGCAGGCGGCTGAGGCCCTCCGTGAGGAAGGTGCGGCGGAAGAACTCGTGCGGATCGCGGTACTCTGCGGTGCCCTCGCCGCGGTGGATCTGGGCGAGGTCCGCCATGAACTCCGCCTGCAAGTAGCGTCCGGCGGCCACGTCTTCGTGGGGGGTTATGACCTCGCGCCAGGGCGGGAGGTTCGCGTCCGGCTGTCCTCCGGCGGACTCGACGCGGCGGCCCTGGGTGCGGGCCTGCTCGGAGAACTTGGTGCGCAGCACGTCTGTGGCCTGACGCTCCAGTTCGCGAGCCTGCTCGGCGGCGGAGATCGCCTCGAGGAGCAGCCGCATAGAGTCGAGGGCGCGGTAAGTCTCGTCTGTCGAGAAGGTCTGCTCGTGCGCCCAGTCGTTACGGACGTTCCGGATCTCATGCACCAGTGCGCGCTGTGGCGGACCCAAAGTATAGCGGAACACCCCGTCCCACTGCCCGATCATGGCGCCGAACAAGGCGGAGTTGTCCCAGACTATGCCGCCGCCAGCGTCGCGGCGCATCTCGTAGCGGCTGCCGCGCTCGACGGCGCCCTGCCAGTCGCCCCGCAGGCGGGCCTTGAGCTCTCGCTCGACGAACGGCGCGAGCCCGGCCCGCAGGGTTTCGAGGCCCCGTCCTACACGGTCCCTGTTACTCAATGCCATGCTTGCCGCCTCCTTCGGTTGCTAATGTGCGCCGCTCTTCCTTTCCAAGGCTGGCTACCATCCGATAACACCTGTAACACATGCTGAAGCGGCCCGCGACCCTTTCTTTAGCGCGCCTCTGGCTTGTCCCCTGGAGAATCATCCTTGTGGCCGCGCAGCCAGCGCACGTAGTCGTTTACCTCTTCCCAGCTCATGCCTTTGCCTTCGCGCCAGGCACCGGCATAGTCCGCGAAGCTGACAGGCTCCTTCTCTACCCGCCCCTCGTCCTCCGCTTCCGGTCGGCGATCCTCGCCCATCGTCCCTACGCCACCGTCCGGGGTAGCGGGCGGATGGATTCGAGCGTGGCGCCGAGGCGGTCTTTTTCGACCTCCAGCTCGTAGTGCTTCTGGGCGTTCATCCAGTAGCCCTCACTCATGCCGAAGTAGCGGCTGAGGCGAAGGGCAGTGTCGGCGGTGACGGAGCGCCGCTCGTGGACCAGCTCGTGGACGCGCTGGACCGGCACGCCGATGTCCTTCGCCAACCTGTACGGCGTTATGCCCATCGGCACCAGGAATTCCTCTCGCAGCAGCCGTCCGGGATGCAGCGGCTCGGCAATCGTCTCCTCGAACTCTTCAGCCATCTGTTCTCCTAGTGGTAGTCCGTTACCTCGACCTCGAAGGCGTCTCCAGCTTCCCAAACAAAGCACACCCGGTACTGCCGGTTGATGCGAATGCTGTGCTGCCCCGCCCGGTCTCCCGAGAGTTTTTCGAGCCTGTTGCCCGGCGGTATCCGAAGGTCCTCCAGAGTCTCCGCCAGGTCGAGTTGCACGAGCTTGTCGTAGGCCCTCTGCACCACCTCTGCCGGTAGCGACCGCGTGCGACGCTCTCGCCAAAGCCGGAGCGTCGCCCTGTCCCGGAAGCTCTTTATCACCACACATATGTTAACTCTGGGCGTGAATCACGTCAAGCGTGAACAATGAAGCGTGGGCCACTCACAGTTCGAGGCTCGTCTGGGCTTCGGCGCCGGAGGGGTTCTCGGCGGCGAGGCGTGTGATCTCGGGCCACGAGGTTACGAGGCCGTTGTACGCCAGCGCCTCCTCGGCCCACTTCTTGCGGTCGCAGATGCCGTAGAGACGGTAGGCAAGGTCCCGCGCCCCCTCTCCCCTCTCGCCGATCCTGGCGAGCAGACGGGCCGCGCCCGTCTCGCCCTCCGTCTCCAGCGCCCGGATGAGGTGCTGGACGATCTCCCAGTCGGTGAGGCGGCCGTCGGTGGCGGGGTCCCACTCCTCGGTGAGCCTCTCGCGGGGGAGGAGGCGGACCTTTCCGGCGCGGGCTTCGAGGATGCCGGCGTCCTGCACGCCGCGAACGGAGACGTTGCGGGCGCCGGCGATGGTCTCGGCCTCGCCGTAGGGGCCGTCCTGCATGCCGCGCTGCTCGAACCAGGTGAGGGCGAAGCGGGTGTGCGGGTCCACGTCGCCCTCGGCCTCGGAGAGGTGCTCGTCCAGGGACTGATTGATGATCTGGAGCGCCGTGCGGACCCGCATCGGAGAGCCGTCGGCCTCGACCACCTTCGAGTAGCGGGAGTAGATCGCCATCCCAGGTCCGATCGTCGACTGGGCCAGGTCCACCGGCGCGACGTTCTCGGCCATCATCACCGATAGGGCGTCAGGCAACTCGCGCCTCAGCGCCCGCACGAACTCCTGCCGCGTGGCGGGCGGCGCTTCGGTGGGTCGTGGGCGGCAGACCATAAGGATCGACCCAGCGAGAACGTTCGTACCCGTTTTCAATCCTTGGTCGCGTTCCGTCCGCATAGGCCACGTGCCTGCAATTTGGAATCCTGCTGCGAGCAAACCCGCCAGCATCGTCTCCCAGCCAGTGGACGCGACAGCCGTTAGTCCGTCTGCGGTTTCGGACTCAGACTGTTTGAAGGCGTAGAAAATAGTTAGTGGACAATTTGAGTTTGCCCTTTCCCTCATTCGGGCGAATGCTCTTCCCAGTCCTTCCTCAAAGAATTGCTGCGCCTTCTGCCTACTACCGTCAAAGCGGTAAGGCGTGGCTACAAGTTCCGGCGACTTCGGAGCGAGCATGGTACCGAAGATGCTTGGGTAAACTTCCTCAAGAGAGCGTCGCAGCCAAACGTAGAAAAAATCCGATAGGTCAGCATAACCAATGTTGTCATAGTAAGGTGGGTCAGTAGAGATCATGGGCTGGACTAAGCCATTTACCGACGCTGTCGCGTCAAGTTGCCTCGCCAACCCGAATCCTGTTGCTGGCACCGACCGCTCTAAGCAACTTGTTATCCAGGTGATAGCACCATCCCAATTTCCGGTAGAGTTGGAAAGCGGGTTTGCTTCCGCATGATCCCATACCATAGGAAGGGCTTGACGACCAAAGGTTTGCACTATGAAATCGCCACCCCACGGTGTCAGGCTTGACCAGTAGTTTGCCCCTCGATCTACAGCAAACGCCATGTACGTTGCCACCGCATCGGCGTAGGCTTGCGCGCCCTTGCCGCCGTCGTTGAGCGGCACACCGTCGTCGGAGAGCCCGGCGGTTACTGCGTCCTCTCTCGCCTTCTCCCGCGCCTCGCCGACCAGATCACTGAAGGTGGTGAGCGCGACGAGCTGGCGGGGGGTGAAGAGGTCGGCAAAGGTGGTCAGGCCGTAGGGGATGCACCAGAGGTTGCGCGGGTCGTTAGCAAGCTCCTGATCCGGCCCCCACTCCGGCTCGGCCTTCTCCGCAGCGGCGACATGCTCCTCGGTCGGGGCAAGGTACTCCCGGCCCCGGCGCGCCTCGGCGACGACGGCCATTAGCTGCTGGCCCATGCGCCCGGCCTTGCCCTCGGCCTTTATGTGAGCGTCCTCGGAGACCTGCTCGCACACTAGGCAGCAGAACTTCGCGCCGCGCCCAACCTTCGGCGGGTCCGGTGGCAGTCCGTCGCCCTTCCTGACCGTGAATTGCACTTCCTTCTTCTCGCGGTCCACTACCGGCTCGATCCACGCCTTCTTATTCGCTTTCTTGGAGAGCCAGAAGGAGCGGACGAGCGGCATTTGAGCGCCGCAGGCGGGGTTGGGGCAGCGGACGGTGCGCGCCCAGAGCCAGGCGATCACGGTCTCCCCGTTGGGTCCCTTGGGGTAGAGGTGTCCGATCCTCTTCTCGGCCTCGTCGCGCATCCACTTGCCGTAGTAGCGCACGTCCTCGGCGAGGCCCTGCGCCCCGCGCCAGTTGCCCTCGTTGCCGATCTTGTCTCTGGACTCCGGGTTGACGGGCGGAAGCCCTGAGAACTTGGGCGGGATCTCGATCAGGGCCTTGGTGATGAGGACGGCGACGGGATTGAGGTCGGAGCCGTGGGCTTCGAGGCCGAGGCGCTGGGCTTCCAGGGGGATCGAACCTCCCCCGCAGAACGGGTCCAGCACTGGCGGCGGGTTCCCCCCGGTGGAGCGCATGATCTCCTTCCGCGCCCGCCCGAGAACGTTCTCGTCGTTGGAGTTCTCCCACTTGACCAGCTCCTCCAGGATACCGAAGAGCCGGTCGCGCTCTTCCTTCGCCTCCTCCTCGGGCAGGTCGTTGGAGGGGTCGTCCACCAGCGAGGCGAAGAGGACGGCGCGGCAGGCGGCCAGAGGACGCCGCGCCCACCACAGGTGCAGGGTTGAGGGGTGGCCGTGGCGAATGGACTTCTCGCGGGCAGACTCCTTGTTTATGGCGTCTAGCGGAAGGGCAATTTCTATGAGCTTCTTGCGGTAGGTCAACTGGTCTCCCCCGGTTCAGAGGTTCGTATCGAAACCACCCGCGGCCGGCCGACGCGGAACATGGGCTTTGTGGAACTCTCGGCGGTGAGCAATTCGGCGCCGGCAGCCTCTGCCGCAGCGACGTGAAGGGCGTCCAACGCCCTGGCCGAAAGCTCCGGCGAGGACGGCACCCAGTGCTCTACGGACTCGAAAAACTCCGCTGGAGCAGAAAACACCTCCGTACCCTTGGCAGCGGCGGTCAGTATGCCCGCGTCCAGGTAAGTAGGTTTCAACTCTTGCGGTCTGCGCGGTCTCCGCTACGGCGTTCGCCCAACTCCCGGTCTACTTCCTCCCAGGAAGAGAGCAGAGGCTCCCCACTGGCCTCGATGCGCTCACGTATCTCGTCCAGGCGTCGTCCCAACTCCGTGCGGCGCCGGCCGCGCCTGGATACACCTTTTATAGCCCGTTCAGACATGACTCCCACAGTTTACAGCTTTAACAGAAACCGGGCAAAAAGCTGGGGCCGCCTCCCGGTGGCCCCGCGTCCCGCCGCCGAAGAGACGGGGGTGATCTGCTCCATATGATACCGATCAAACGGTCTGATTTGAAGGCATGCGAGCCGCTCAGGCTCGCTCATACACGACCTTCCCCTCTCGCAACGCCGGACGGAGCACCGTACCGACGATGTGGCCCCGGCGTTCTATCTCGTCGAGGTCTGTCACCACCACATCCTTTGGCGCCGGCAGGCCGGCCAGGGCGCGCAGGATCTCGACCGTCAGATCGCGTTTGTCTTCCCTTTTTACCTCCGGGAACACCACGAGCAAGTCGATATCGCTGTGGTAGTTCGCCTCACCACGGGCGAGCGAGCCGAAGAGGATGATCTTGAGCGGGTCAAAGCTCTCCACGATCCGCTCGACGGCCTCCGGCAACCACTCTTCGAGAGTCCTACCCTCGTAGAGGAACAAGTCCTTGCGTGTCCTGCTCACGACGCGCCCTCCATCCAGTTCTCTACCTCCAGGCCGGGCACCCGCCGGAAGTGGCGCTCGTTGCCGGTGACGACCGTGAGCCCGCGCGAGAGGGCGATGGCCGCTATACGCATGTCTGCGTCGCCTATGGGGACGCCCCCGGCCTCCAACCCGGCTCTTACCTCCCCGTAGCGCCGGGCGGCCGAGGCGTCGAAGGGAAGGATGGGCAGGTCGGGCAATAGTCGAGCCTCGATGCGTTCTAGCAGGGCGGCGGTCCGGCTCGACCGGTGCGCCCCGTACAGGAGCTCGCCGAGCGTGATGCTGGAGGTAAACTGCTCCTCCGGGGACACTCGCGCCAGCTGCGCCACGAGCCCGCTCGAAGGGGCGCGCTTCATCAAGTTGCTCAGGACGTCGGTATCGAGCAGGTACGTCAAACAGAGCTTTCGAGGTCCACAGCGCGCCCCGTGTCCCGTGCTCTCTCGGCGTAGACTCCCTCCAGCATCGCGTCTATCTCCTCATCCTCCACAAGCTCGCCCCAGGCTCCCACCAGGGCCAGCGCCCCACGGGGCCTCGACGACAGGTCCGCCTCCAGTCTTTCGAGGTCCTCCACGCCGACCAACGCGGCGACCGGCTTGCCCCGCCGCTCCACTACGAAACGTTCCCCACCGTGGGCGACCCGCGCCATGAGATCCGAAAAGTGCGCCTTCGCCTCCGCCGCTCCAACTTTCTTCGCCAACCCGTACTCCTCTCCAACGTCGAACAAGTCATTTTGACCCACACATTCTACGCCCCCGGCCTTGAGGGCGACAACTTGTCAGGATCTCAGAGCGGGTCCCCCGCCGATGCCAGCAGCTTGCGCAAGCTGAACGTCGTCGCCGTCTGTGCGAACACGGGCTCTCCGAAATCGTATCCCTTGAGGTAGCGGGGCGGCCTGGGACCATCTTCTCCGACTACCAATATTGCGAGACGGAACTTCTCGGGCTCGTTGCGGGAGCAGAGGATCTCGTTCTTGGTCATCGTGAGGTCGTCTTTGCCCTCCCACTTGCCCTTGACCTCGATGAAGTAGAGGGATCCCGTCTCCGGGTCTTTGGATTCGATGTCGTAGCCGATGCCGCGCTCGGCGGAGACGTCGCGCGGAACGCGCCCGAGCTCTTTCTCCATCTCTTCGACGGCCTGCATGGCGAGGCGCTCTATCTCCTGGCGGTGGCGAATGTCGGGGTCGTCGGCAGGAGCGGCTTTGCCTCGCAGGTGATTCAGGAGGCCGCCAGGGACCACGACGGCGCCGCCCCTAATTATCGGGGGTAGGGCGCTGATCTGGCGTTCCTGCTCCAGGAGCTCGCGGCGGCGGTCCAGGCGGCCGGATAGGTCTTCCGCGGTGGCGGCGGCGTTCTGGGAGCTGAGACGGGTCTTCTTGCCGGCACGCTCCTGGGCTTTGAGTTCCTGCGACCGGCGGTCCCAGTAGTTGATCTGGGTCTTCAGCCGCGCCTCTACCTCGCGCTCGACCTTGTCGATGAGGGGCAGGCGCTGCTCCCGGATCTCCGCCACGTGCCGCGGCACCAGGCTCTGTATGGCGTAGCCTGTTACCGTTTCTTCCATGTCCTGACGAAGCCAGGGGGCATCCAACACTTCTTCTAGCAAGGGCCGCTCATCTTCGCGTTGCGGCCTGTAGTCCAGGTAGGGTGCCGGGCCGGGGTTGCGGACCTTTCCATCGCTGTCGATCTCGACGAACTGGAGTCGCCGGGAGATGACCTGTCCCCGGTCGTTGCGGGTGGTGCGGCCGTCCTGCACGGCGTGCTCCAGGTAGACCAGGACGCGCGGCTCGTCGTCGGGAGCTTCGCCCGTCTCATCCACGAGTACAGCGCCTCGCTTGAGGAGGTCCCGGTGGCGTTCGAGGATGAGGTCTATGGTGGCGTCGAGTAAGGGGTGGCCCGGGCAGACGAAGGCCGTGGGCGGGAGGTCCTCTCCCATGTCTTTCTCGAAGTAGATACGCTCATAGGTGCGGTGGACGGGCATCCCGTGGCCGAAGCGCCGGGCGCGCTCGCGGATGGCGCTGGGGACGTGCCTGATCTCGTAGCGGCCGGGCTCTCTT